>JBJEFT010000317.1:0-5887 GCA_051874315.1 Candidatus Ornithomonoglobus sp. | reverse complement strand
CGTACGTACGGTGCAACGGGAGGTGGAGGGCTAATGCCCTCCGTCTACCCTATTAGAGGACAATGACGGCGGTTTTGTAGCAATGGCTACAAAGAGTGAATCGGTGCCTGAGAAGATCAACGGAACGGAGATATCGACGGACGGCTCCGATGATTCGGCATTGTACAGTATTATCTTCACACCTACTGCAAATGTAAGCCTGCGTGAACCGAAAATAGAGGAGATCTCATTAGGCGGAACAGCTGCAGCAGGGTTCGAGGTATATAACGGGTCTGTATACGTTTTTTTACACGTTATTTAGCGCGTTTATCGCTCTTTCGGCTTCTTTTGGGTAATTGTATAAACAATACAGTCAATTATATTATGCCCTCTCCAACTCAAAGCTGAAACTCGTTCTGCCGTTCCCGGACTTAACCGCCAGTGTTCCGCCAAAGCCTGTGCATAGGCTGTCGGCAATTGCGAGACCGAGACCGTAGCCGCCGCTTTCCCGTGAGCGTGATTTGTCCGCGCGGTAGAAACGTTCAAATATATGCGGCATGTCCTCCTTGCTTATTTCACCCGTGTTTTCAACGGAGAAAAACACTTTGTCATAGTCAGATTTCAATATGAGGCATATCTCACCGTTTTCGGGCGTATATTTCAGCGCATTATCCATAAGAATTAGGACGAGCTGCTTAAGTCCGCCCTGCGATGCGCTGACGTACAGATCAGGCTCTGACGTATACTTAAGACTGATATTGTTTTCAAACGCCACCGCCTCCGATTCGAGGATAATATCCTCAACAATATCAGAAAATGATATATCGGAAAGAATTTTTTCTCCCTTATCGGAGTCGGATCTGGCAAGATACAGCAGATCGTTTGTGAGCTGTGTCATCCTGTCGGTTTCATCCTTAATATATACAAGCCATTTTTTTTCTTCGGCAATCGTGCTTTCGGGCTTTGACAGCAGAACGTCAGTATTAGCGCTGATGCTTGCAAGCGGAGTGCGCAGCTCATGTGACGCGTCTGCGACAAACTGCTTCTGCTTGTTATATGATTCCTCAATTGGTCGTATTGAGCGGTTAGCGCTGAAAAGACTGATAACGAAGGTAATTGCCGTTGATACCACAGCCGCAAGGATGAGGATGATAACAAGCCGGAAAAGGATCCTTTTCTGCGCTGAGTTTTGGGCAAAGGCTACAATATACCCCGCTTCGTAGGGTACGACCCTGTATGCCCAGCTGTCTATATCCAGCTTTGTAGAGCCGCGGCTCCTGCCTGACAGGATAATATCTTTTACAATCTCAGAATAGTCAGATTCAACCATATTAAAATTTGTGTTTGCAGATATGGGTTTTCCGTATGCGTCCGCGTATACGGAAAACTCAGTGCTGAACCTATCCATGTCATCTGCTCTGCTTTTCGGCTTCATATCCGGATTTGTGTCAGTCGGCGCGGCAGCATCGGCGGGTATGCGGTCACCCCGCTCGATTCTTTGAACCGACATCTGAATTGCCCGGTTAAGCTGATTATTTATTTCATTGCTTATAAAGCTATAGGTCGTTACGAATATTGCGGTGAGACAGCATATGACCAGTGCGGCTGTTACAGCCAGATTTGTAATGAGAAGCTTATTCCTTAGTTGCCTGAACATAGCGTACTCCTTATTCTGATGTAAGTTTGTAGCCTATTCCCCGAACCGCCTTTATCTGAACGTTTGAATGAACGCGCTTGAGTTTTTTACGCAGGAAGGATACATAAACCTCGACATGATTTGCCTCAGCCTCTGAGTTGAAGCCCCACAGCTTTTCAATAATCTGCTCCTTGGACGATATAATATCCTTATGCAGTATAAGATATTCAAGCAGCTCCGATTCCTTGCGTGTAAGCGTGATTTCGGAGGCGCCGCAGGTGAGCTTAAGAGTTTGTGTATCAAGGGAAATATCATCACAGGAGAGCGCGTCCGCATCTACAATCTCGCCCCGCCGTCTTCCTAAGGCTCTCACTCTTGCAAGCAGCTCTTCGGTATTGAACGGCTTTGTAAGATAGTCATCCGCGCCGGAATCAAGCCCCGCAACCTTATCCGACACATCTCCCTTGGCGGTAAGCAGTATAACCGGAACATTCAGGTTGTTTTTTCTGATTTCTTTCAGTACAGAAAGGCCGTCAAGCTTGGGAAGCATTATATCCAGAATTATAACGTCGTATATTCCGGAAAGCGCGTCATCAAGCCCCGCCTCACCGTCATTTTCGCTGTCAACGGTATAGTGATGTTTTTTCAGAAGCTGCACCAATGCCTCACAAAGTCGTATTTCGTCTTCAACGATCAATATTCGCATTCTAATCGGACTCCTTATTATATAGCTATAGCATATATTATATGGCTTTTGCTGAGAACCATATGCAGATATTGTAACATATATATTAAAAAAAATCAATTAATTGAATAAAAATTCGTTGCAATAAACTAAAAATTTTTGTTGCAAAATGGACGTAATAATGGTAGAATGTAAAATACAGTTTAAAAATATTTTTCTTTTAAGCTTAATTTAAGCTATATACTGTATAATTCATTCTAAAGGTAAGGATAAAATGAGGACGGAGGATAAACAATATGGGACAGATTGAAGCAACCGTATCGTCAATGCTTAACGCATCATCGACAATGACAGTAGGCGAAGAAATGATTACATTGCTGGCAGCATTGATATTCGGAGTAACAATTGCTCTTACATATATGAAAACACAGAAGCATGAAGGGTACTCTCAGAGTCTTGCGCTTACGCTTACAATGCTGCCTGTAATCCTCGCAGTGATAATTTTGTTTGTAGGCTCAAATGTAGCGCGGGCATTTTCGCTTGCGGGAACACTTTCGATAATACGTTTCCGTTCGGCGCCCGGAGAGCCGAAGGATATAGGCTATATATTCTTTGACATCGCCGCCGGTCTTGCATGCGGCGTAGGGCAGTATATCTATGGAGCATTATTTGTGATAATAGTGTGTTTGTTTATGATAGCACTCAATGCAGTGAAGTTCGGTATCCCCAAAATGAGCATAAAGACTTTAAAGATAACAATTCCAGAGGACCTTGATTATGAGAACGCGTTTAATGATATTCTTGATAAATATGCCGCTCATTATACATTAAAGAAAATTAAAACAACGGATCTTGGTTCACTTTTTGAGCTTGAATATAAGATAAATATGAAGAACAATGGCGATGACAAAAATCTCATTGATGAGCTTCGGTGCAGAAACGGAAATCTGAGTATAATTCTGTCGCTGGCGGAAGCTCCTATGTAAATATATATAGAATAAATAAAATTTTCCTGCTAAACATCATGTGGGAAAATTTTTTATTTTTTTATAAAAAACATATTGATTTTTTGTATTGACTGTGCTATAATGGATAAAGATGAAAAGATTTTCGAAGGTTACATTATTTATATAGAAATTACTTTTCACCCTTTTATCCTATACCTGTTAAAAAACACCGCTTGTCGGTGTTTTTTACTTATACATACATTTTGCAGCATACAAAGGGAAAATTTTAAGAAGAAAATAAAAATTATCTTGACGTATTTAACAAAGTATGATACAATATTAAAAATAAACATGAGCATTATGTACGAAAAATATTGCTTATATTAAAGTAAAGAAAGAAGGTTTTTATTATGAGTATCAAAAAAATTATGGCTGTGGCAGCGGCCGGCGCGATGGCAGCTTCAGCTCTTGCGGGCTGCGGAGGCTCATCGTCAACAACAGAAGGAACACAGAGCGGCGATAAGGTTTATAAGATCGGTCTGTGCCAGCTTGTACAGCATGACGCGCTTGACGCGGCAACACAGGGCTTTGAGGACAAGCTTACGGAGCTTCTCGGCGAAGGAAATGTTGAGTTTGACCTGCAGAACGCAGCGGGAGATTCGGCAACCTGTTCAACAATTGTAAATCAGTTCGTATCGGCGGGCGATGACCTTATCTTCGCAAACGCTACAGCGTCACTTCAGGCTGCGGCTTCGGCAACAGCGGATATTCCTATTGTGGGAACATCGATCACGGATTATGCAACAGCGCTTGACATAACTGACTGGACGGGCACAACCGGCAGAAACATAACAGGTACATCAGACCTCGCTCCGCTTGCAGAGCAGGCGGCAATGTTTGAGGAGCTTCTTCCGGACGCTGAGAATATCGGCTTGATCTACTGCTCAAGCGAGCCGAACTCAAAATATCAGGTTGATATTGTAGCAGAGGAGCTTACAAATCTCGGCTTCACAACAAAGCTTTATCCGTTCGCTGATTCAAACGACGTTGCGGCTGTAACAACAACAGCATGCGACGAGAGCGACGCTCTTTACATCCCGACAGATAATACAGCTGCGGCTAATACAGAGATCATAGCGAACATCGCAAATCCGGCAAACAAGCCGATTATTGCGGGCGAAGAGGGCATATGCGCAGGCTGCGGTATCGCTACACTTTCGATTTCATACTATAGCATTGGTCAGATCGCGGGAGAAATGGCTTATGAAATTCTCGTAAACGGCGCTGATCCGTCAACAATGGAAATCAAGTATGCAGAGGATCTTACAAAGAAGTATTCGGCAGAAAGAGCAGAGTCACTCGGAATCACAATTCCGGACGGATACGAGGCGCTTGCAGCAGAATAATTAATACTTATTAAGAATGATTGCGGGAGGGCAGCGGTGTCCTCCCCTGCACAAGCAGGGGAGCGCGCTCTGAACTCCCGTTTTTCGGTAATATGGAAGGAGAAAAAATATGCTGGGATTCCTTGGCGCAATGCCGGGCGCCGTTGCTCAGGGTATAATCTGGGGCTTAATGGCGATCGGTGTGTACATTACATTCAGAATTCTGGATGTTGCCGACCTTACGGTTGACGGTACTATGGCGACCGGAGGCGCAACGCTTGTTGTGTGCGTAACATCTGGAATGAACGTGGGGCTTGCAATGCTTATTGCCTTTATAGCGGGCTGTCTTGCGGGTCTTGTAACAGGCTTATTAAATACAAAATTCGGAATACCCGCAATTCTTGCCGGTATACTGACACAGCTCATATTGTATTCGGTAAATCTGCATATAATGTCTCAGAAGGCTAATCTGCCGCTGTCGGTTGAGAAGTACAATATCCTTCTCTCGCTCCGCAGTATTCCGCAGGCGATCCTTGTGGGCGGTCTATTCGTTATAGTCATTATCGCGCTGCTCTACTGGTTCTTCGGAACGGAGCTGGGACATTCATTAAGAGCTACAGGCTGCAATCCGAACATGGCAAGGGCAAACGGTATAAATACGGATACAAATAAGATTATCGGTCTTGTCCTCTCAAACGGACTTGTCGCGCTGTCGGGCGCAATGCTTTCACAGTATCAGGGCTTCTGCGACATCAACATGGGCAGAGGCGCAATTGTAATCGGACTTGCCGCTGTTATCATAGGCGAGGTTATATTCGGTAAAATATTTAAGAATTTTGCATTGCAGCTTCTTGCGGCTGTATTCGGCGGCATAATCTACTATATAGTAATAACATTGGTTCTCAGAATGGGACTTAACGCAAACGACCTGAAGATGTTCTCAGCCTTAGTAGTAGCGGTATTCCTCGGAATCCCGTTCTGGAAGCGTAAGATTGCCGAAATGCGTTCATCAAAGGAGGCAGTCTGATGTTAAAGGTAAACGGAATTTATAAAACCTTCAATAAAGGAACAATAAACGAGAAAAAAGCGCTTAACGGCGTCGATCTCGAGCTTAACGAGGGCGATTTTGTAACGATTATAGGCGGAAACGGCGCGGGCAAATCGACGCTTCTTAACAGCATATGCGGTGTGTTCCCTGTTGACCGCGGAAGCATCACCATTGACGGTAATGACATAACAAAGCTTCCCGAGCACA
>JBJEFT010000316.1:0-1596 GCA_051874315.1 Candidatus Ornithomonoglobus sp. | reverse complement strand
CAATGCTCCTCAAGCAGATTTTCGCTGAACTGCGTCACAGCCGCGCCGAACACCTGCGTCCATACATTCAGCGGCAGCGGCTCATAATAAGTCTTATTGTCCTCGTGCTCATGCGATGAATCCGTACATTCCGAATATCCAAACGCGCTTGCGCTGTTCACAAACGTCCAGCCGTCACGCGTTGCGTCAAAACCGCGTTCCTGCGGTGTGGGCGTGGGAGTAGGCGCTTCGGTAGGAGCTTCTGTGGGAGGTTCTGTCGGAGCTTCGGTCGCAGGGGTATAGCTGCCGCTGCCCTCCACGGTGTAGGGAGCCGCCGCTGTGCCGCTGCCGGAAGTAAAGGAGGCAGATAAAAGATTTAAGTAGAAAGCGGGACGAACACCAACATCAGCGTTGTATGCACCGTGGCCGTAGCTAACATGGCCGCCGGAGTGGACATAACGGACATCGATACTAAAATTGAGGTACGCGTCCGGGGAGCGGAGCCAATAATGCCATTTATTTCCACTTTTTAAACTTGAATTGACATATTCGCTGTTAGACACACATTGCTCAGTCGGTTCTCCTATATAATATTTATCGCCCAAAACATTACTGTTGTTATATACCGCATTTACCTGCTTTACGTCCAACAAAAAAACAGAATCCGTTACCTGCTCCGAATAAGCGGTATCGTAATTCTGTAATACATCATTTATACTGCTGTCATATCTGTGATAGTTTTCATTTATATTATGTGAATCATGCTCATAGCCGTCAAGGAGTGATTTCTGTGTTACCGGCTTAATCGCATTACGCTCTCCAAGCGTAAAATTAGTAAGAAATCCCGCCTCGTCCGCATAATCGTTATAACCTTGGTATACCTTATTCTCAGTCGGCGGATTGCCGCATGTCCAGTTTACATTACCGGCAGACGCGTCAGAATTGAGCCAGCAGCGCATATTGCTGTCCGCCCAGTAGTTTGAACCGAGTTGTTTACGATACTCACCATCATTATATCCCCGTCCATGCGAGCCGCTTGTGTTGTCCCCCGCAGCATCAAACGGCTTGATGCAGATTATTTTATCACTCAGCATAAGCGGTCCGTTCTCGTCAATATCCACGCACCGCCACAATATCGGCGCGCCGTAATATGTACCCATCTGCACATATTCGCCGATATTAATGCTTTCCGCCGCCGAAACCGTCACCGGCAGAAATGTCATAATCATCGCTGCTGTTACCAGCAGACTGATCAGTTTTTTCTTCATTGTCATTTCTCCTTTTTTAATTTTGTTTACAGAATTTTAATATTAAATTGTTTGATTGTCCGCTTCATCGCGGCTTTTGACTTTCGTCGTATTTTTCTTATCACCCTCTTTCTGTTCGTTATTCCTTACCCGCCTGCATATTATAATTTTACCACAAATGAAATACAATTGCAATATGTGCAGTTTTTTGTGCAGTACTTTTTTTGTTTTTTGAAAAAAATTTTCTGACAAAAAATGCGCCGCAGGCATTAAATCAAGCCCACAGCGCACTCCATAACGCTGCCTTGATTCCAATGCTGCGACACATAATTGTTTCCTAAAAAATTCAAAAAGAAGACAATATCAAATC
>JBJEFT010000315.1:0-5918 GCA_051874315.1 Candidatus Ornithomonoglobus sp. | reverse complement strand
CTGATCGTGTCGAGTATTTTGTCTTTTCTTGCCGCGGCGATTCTGTCGAAACGCTGTTTTTTGTTTTCTTTTTCCATGTCGATAACTCCTTTTGTACATTTGTTTGATGACCATATTTTATCATTAAATAATTGTGTTGTCAAGATTATTTTTAAAATATTGTGATACAAACACGAATTTAGCGAAATTTTCACAATATTTCAGAAATATTGTACACAACACGATGAAAATTATATTTTTGTGGTTTTTAGATTGACAAACTATATATGTATTGATATGATGTATATACAGGAGGTGACTGTCATGACAGAAATTAAAATAGATAAGGAGCGCTGCAAGGCGTGCGGCTTGTGCGAAAACATTTGCCGCTTGGGCGCTGTTAAAATCGACAGAAAGGCTGACGCAAGATACGGAGACGGATGCGCTGTAGTTACTGACGCGTGCGTAGGGTGCGGTATGTGCGCTCTGATATGTCCGGATATTGCTATTGAGATAAGGAGTGTTAATAAATGAAGAAATTAATGAAGGGAAATGAAGCTCTTGCCGCCGCGGCTATTCACGCCGGTGTAAAGTGCTTTTTCGGATATCCCATTACGCCGCAGACCGAGGTGGCGGCATATATGGCAAAGCATCTGCCTCAAAATAACGGAGTGTTTTTGCAGGCGGAGAGTGAAATCAGCGCCATTAATATGGTATACGGAGCGGCGGGCGCGGGCTTCCGCGCGATGACCTCGTCCTCATCACCGGGCATAAGCCTCAAGCAGGAGGGCATAAGCTATATTGCCGGTTCAGATCTTCCGTGCGTGATCGTCAATGTTATGCGCGCCGGTCCGGGACTGGGCGGCATTCAGGCGTCGCAGTCGGATTACTTCCAGGCTGTAAAGGGCGGCGGACACGGCGACTACAGACTTATTGTCCTTGCTCCGTCAAGCGCGCAGGAAATGGCTGAAATGACTGTTACAGCTTTTAACCTCGCAGATAAGTGGCGTATGCCGGCTATGATTTTAGCTGACGGCATGGTGGGACAGATGATGGAGCCTGTCGATATGGACCTGCTGCCGGAGGTTGAGCATTACGATAAGCCATGGGCTGCGCGCGGAAAGGGAAAAAGAGCGGAGCATAATATAATCAACTCACTGTACCTCACACCTCAGGAGCTTGAGGATGTGAACGCCGCAAGATGGCTGAAATATGAGAAAATCAGCACGGAGCTTCCCGATTGGGAGGAGTTTATGACAGAGGACGCCGACATAATCGTTACCGCCTACGGAATTGCGGCGCGTATTGCAAAGGCTGCCGTTAAAAAAGCGAGAGAAGAGGGAATAAGCGCCGGACTTATCCGCCCGAAAACCCTGTGGCCGTTCCCAAACGAGGCATTTAACCGAGATATAAAGAAGGTACTCTGCGTTGAGCTGAGCCGCGGACAGATGGTTGAGGATGTAAAACTTGCCGTAAACGGACGCGCGGAGGTGGAGTTCTACGGCAGATGCGGCGGCATGTGCGTTGACGAGGAAGAAATACTTGAGAATTTAAGGAGGATCGCAGGATGAGTACCTATACTAAACCAAAATCAATTCTTGATAAGCCGTTTCATTATTGCCCGGGCTGCGGACACGGAATAGTTCACCGCATTATCGGTGAGGTAATGGATGAGTTGGGTATTGAAAACGATACTGTTGCCGTTGTGCCGGTAGGCTGCGCGGTTATGGCTTATGATTATTTTGCCTGTGACTGCATGGAGGCAGCGCACGGTCGCGCTCCGGCTGTTGCGACAGGCGTCAAGAGGTGTATGCCCGACAAGGTAGTGTTTTCCTATCAGGGTGACGGGGATCTTGCGGCTATCGGTACCGCGGAGACCATTCACGCGGCTGCTCGCGGCGAGGCGATTACGGTTATTTTCATTAATAATACGATCTACGGAATGACGGGCGGACAGATGGCGCCTACAACGCTTCCGGGACAGGTCACCCAGACCACACCCTACGGACGCGATCCTTATACACAGGGCTTTCCTCTTAAAATGTGCGAGATTATGAATCAGCTGGAGGGACCGGCGTATATTGAGCGGTGCGCCGCTGATACTCCCACGGATATACGCGCGGCAAAGAGAGCCGTTAAAAAAGCGTTTGAATATCAGATCGACCAGGGCTCCTATTCATTTATTGAGATACTTTCTCCATGTCCTACAAACTGGAAGATGAATCCCGTGGATGCTATGGCAAGAGTCGGCGGTGAAATGAAGAAATATTATCCCACAGGCGTGTTCAGAGACAGCCTTCAGGGAATAAAATAAGAGCGGAGGCTGCTATGGAATATAAAGTGATAATATCAGGCTTTGGCGGACAGGGTGTGCTGTTTGCCGGAAAAATACTTGCTCAGGCTGCTATGAGCTGCGGACTTAACGTATCATGGCTGCCGTCATACGGACCGGAGATGCGGGGCGGCACCTGTAACTGCCGCGTGGTTATTTCCGATGGGGATATAAGCTCGCCCGCAGTCAAACGCGCTGATGCGCTAATAGCGATGAACAGACCGTCTGTTGAAAAATTTGCCGCAGATACCGACGGCGTGATAATTACCGACAATAAATTTGCGAAGCTCTGCGGGGGAAAAGCGGAGATTATCGGAATGGATATGTCCTTATGCGCGGACGGTGAATTAAAGGGACTTGCGAACATGATGCTGCTGGGTGAATTGATAAGGAGCAGCGGCATCGTATCCGAGGAGGCGGTGCGCGGCATTCTCAGCATGGCGGGAAAGAACGCGGAAAAGAATATTAAGGCATTACAAAACCCCGCTGCATGAGCGCGGGGCGGATGCTTTATCTGTTCAGCAGAAACATCTGACCGATTGCGAGAAATTCTCTCAGATATGAAGGTAATATGTTATACCATGCAGTGGGCGCTCCAATGTGGTTTAAATTAAAGCCCTGAAGCTTGGAAAGTGCTGTTGCGCGGTATATGTGAAAGTCATTGGTTATAAATACTGTTGTTCTGTTTACAAGACCGCCGTCAACGAGACTGTTTGAAAATCTGAAATTCTCCGTCGTTGAGGTCGATTTGTCCTCTGAAAGTATGCGGTCGCTGCTTACACCGTTCGCGATGAGGTAGCGGCGCATCGCTTCCGCTTCGGATATGTCCTCATCTCTGCCCTGACCTCCCGAAACGATTATTTTACAGGTGTCGTTCTTTTCAAGATATTTGAGCGCTGTGTCAAGCCTGTCGCGAAGCGCAAGGGAAGGCTCCTCTCCGCGAACGCCGCAGCCGAGTATCAGCAGATAATCCTCGTTGTAGGTTGCGCTGTTATTATTGCCGTAGGAATACAGAAAAACTGTGGTGCACAGCATCAGCATACCGCCGAATAATATACATACCGCAATAATTTTGAAAAATGTGTGCTTTATCAGCCGTTTTGTATATTTTATAAATAACGAGGGGAGCAGGAATATAAGTCCGAGAAGAATTGTCAGCCATGTGCCTGTGGTAAGATTTGCGGCAAGCATCACGCATATACCGTTAACGGTTATTGCGGCTCCTATAAGAATACATATAATTCTCAGTACAGTTTTTTTCATATCGTAACCCCTTTCCTTATATACTCATTATATTAAATACCGCATTAACAGTCAATAAAAATGAAAAATTGTTAGAAAAATGTTTACAATTATGAGGTATTTTAGGTTGAAATTTTGTATAATATGTGTTATACTATAAATAATAAATATAGATAAGGTAAGGAGCAGAAATGGATTATAATTATGTCCGTATGAGAAAAGCGGCGAGCGCTGGAGATACCGTGCTTGCTGAGTATTATAAAAAGCTGTATGAGGCAGGGACAGAAACAAAAACCGCGTCACCTGTCCTGAACTATATTATTGCATTGCTGGCAGTGGTTGCAGCCGCTCTTTTGGTTTATATCATGTATCAGAGAGGTGTGTGGATTTGTTAGTTACAGTTGTTTCAAAAAAAGGCGGACGCAGGATCAATGAGGATGCAGCGGGCAGGACTAAGAAAAAGGGTATTGTGTGCGTTGTTTTAGCCGATGGTCTGGGCGGTCATTACGGCGGTTCTATTGCCTCCGGGCTTGCGGTTGAAACTGTTCTTGCCGCATTCAATGAAAAACCGATCTTTTCCGCAGAGGGAGTAAGACAATACATTTCACTGGCAAATAATGCGATAATGGCAAGAGCGGATGCCGATGAGAAATACGGGCATATGTCAAGCACGATTGCCGTTCTTCTCATAAAGGGTAAAAAGGCTGTTTGGGGTAATGTCGGAGATACAAGGTTATACCGTTTCCACCATAACAGAATTGAGGAGGTTACCGAGGATCATTCGCTGGCATTTATGAATTTTATGAACGGGGAGATTGAGTATGACGATATAAGGACCAGCCCCGATCAGAACAAGCTCACAAGCGCGCTCGGGATTGCCTCGGGAGAAATGAATATTTCAAAGGTAATTGATATAGATAATTATACGAGCTTTCTTTTGTGTACCGATGGCTGGTGGGAATATGTAAGCGATGAAGATATGGAAGATACTCTAAAGAACTCACAGTCGGGCAAGGAATGGATTACAAAAATGATCGAAATCCGTGATGATGCAGCGCCGGCAGGGAGCGATAATTATTCGGCTGCTGCGGTGGTTATTTAATATAATGAATATTTAATGTGTAAATGTCAAAAATAACACCTGACGGGAGTTTCCCGTAAGGTGTTTTTTTAAGGAGCGTGTTTGAATATGAATGAACTGACAGCGTTTGCACAGCTGGCATTTACGATAATAGTGGGAATGTATTTTTTTATGCATCTGAGATCGGATTCCGAGGGCGAAAAGCTCGTTAAGGATGAGGCGAAGGATCAGGCGGAGCGGCTTAACGCTTTACGGCATATAAGCCTTAATGAGCCTATGACGGAGCTTTCAAGACCGTGCAGCACCTCGGAAATAATAGGACAGGAGGAGGGTGTGCGCGCCCTGCGCGCCGCGCTGTGGGGCGCAAATCCGCAGCACGTTCTGATCTACGGCCCGCCGGGAGTCGGAAAAACAGCGGCGGCAAGGGTCGTACTGGAGGAGATAAAGAAAAGTCCGGGCACGCCGTTTGCACATGACGCGGCATTCGTGGAAACGGACGCCTGCGTTATGCGCTGTGATGAGCGCGGCTTTGCCGATCCGCTTATCGGCTCGGTGCATGACCCGATATATCAAGGCGCGGGAGCCTACGGAAGCTCCGGCATACCTCAGCCGAAAGCCGGGGCTGTCACAAAGGCGCACGGCGGAATACTGTTCCTTGACGAAATAGGCGAGCTTCCAAATGAGCAGATCAATAAGCTTTTAAAGGTCCTTGAGGACAGGCGGGTGATCCTTGAAAGCTCCTATTACAGCCGCAGAAACAAAAAAATCCCGACATATATACATGATATATTCCAGAACGGTCTGCCCGCCGATTTCCGGCTTATCGGCGCGACCACAAGAAAGCCTCAGGAGATCCCGGAGGCTATCCGCTCCCGCTGTGTTGAGATATATTTTTCGGCGCTGTCAAGGGCGGATATTGTGAGAATTATTGCAGAGGCCGCCCTGCGCTGCGGTGTGGCGGCGGAAAACGGCGTGAAGGAAACAATAGCGGACTATGCCGCAAACGGCCGCGACGCCGTAAAGCTTTTGCAGTCGGCGGCAAATCTGGCGCGGATGGAGGGCAGACCGGTTGTAACGGTAGCCGATGCAAACTGGGTTGCCAAGGCGGGACGCTATAAAAAGCGCGAGGAGCCGTTTCTTAAGGAGAATGAAAAGATCGTGGATATTTCTATTGTCAAGCCGAAATAATATATATAGCATGCATTAAGTACTTCGTATTTTAATAATACTTAATGCATGCGGTTAATGCCTCTTTTCACTAAGTTTTCTTCATTGCATTGACTA
>JBJEFT010000314.1:0-5946 GCA_051874315.1 Candidatus Ornithomonoglobus sp. | reverse complement strand
GAAATTATGAACTTTTTTCGGCGGATATTGACATCGGCGGTTTTCCGTGATAAGATAGAAAACATCAAGGGAGGGTTACGCTATGGCGCAGACAACAAAGAAAATGCTCGCATATGCTCTGGCGGAGCTGCTTAAAACGAAACCGCTCAGTAAAATAACAATAAACGATATTACAGGCAGGTGCGAAATAAACCGCATGACTTTCTATTATCATTTCAAGGATATATATGAGCTTGTCGACTGGATGTTTATGGAGACAAGCGTTATTCCGCTTGAAACGGATGTGTACAGCGGAGACTGGCAGACGGGTCTGCGTCATCTTATGGAGAACGCTGTAAAGAACAAGTCCATTATCTTAAATATATATAATTCTCTGAGCCGTGAGCGTATAGAAAAATATATTGTGTATGTTTTCAGAAAAATATTTGAGGATAAGATAGACAAGTTGTCCGAGGGAATGGATATTGCCGATGAGGATAAGGAGTTTGTTGTAGCTTTTTATAACAAGGCGTTCTGCGGTCATGTGCTGGACTGGATAAGCGGCGGTATGCAGATACGCCCTGACGAGGACGTGGACAGACTGAGCCGTATGTTAAACGGCAACCTTTTGTTTTCGCTTGAAAACATGAGAAGAGATAAAAATTAATCAATTCTGCCGGTTTGATAAAAAACTTATCAGAGCGGCTTTTTTGTTTATTGCCTCATAATCTGCTTTGTGCTAAAATATATTAAATCAGGAACAACAACGCGGAATGCAGAAATCAGGTGGTGATCATATGAAGTACAAAATAACAATTGCAGGCTCAGGAGGACAGAGCGTAATGCTGACGGGAAAAATCCTTGTAAGAGCGGCGGAGCTTGGCGGCTTTAAGTCTATCTGGCTGCCGATGCACGTTTCGGAGATGAGAGGAAGCGAGGCAAGCTGCGGAATTATTCTTGCGAAGGAGCCGTATGCAAGGCATGATTCATGTGACACAGGTATTCTCATTGCTATGAGCAGGCAGGCGATACTGAGGTTCGGCGACAATAAAAACGGCATAACAATAACCGACGAGAGGTTTGAAAAGCTCTGCGGCGGAGGAAACGTTATATGCGTCAATACGGACGCGTGCAGTCAGGGCGCGGTATTTGAGGGGCTTAATAATCTGATGATGATCGGCGCGATGCTTGCCGAAACCGATATTATAAAAAGCCGTGATATATATAAGGCTCTGAAGGAGCATATCGGCGGCAAAGCGGCTCAGAGGAACATAAACGCTGTTGAATACGGACAGAAGAAGGCGTACAGAAAAAGATTGCAGCGGGAAATTGTATGAAATAAAACGAAATTATAAATAATAAGGTAAAGAAACCGATCATAAAAGGAGTAGATTATGGCAAAAGAAGCTATAAGGCGCATAGCCGAAGCGGAGGCGGCGGCTGATGAGACACAAAGACGCGCTGCAGGAAAGGCGGAGGAAATTATAAAGGCGGCAGAGACTGAGGCGGAAAAGATAATTTCTGCCGCGCAGAAACGCGCCGCACAGATAATAAGCGCGGAAAAAGCCGCAGCGGAGGCGAAAGCGAAACAGACCGCCGCCGCATCGGCGCAGAACGCTGCCCGTGCTGCCTCAGAGTTAAGAGAAAAAGCGGAAAAGCTGAAGGACCGCGCGGCGGGTATGGTTATTGACGAGCTTTTAGGGTAAGCGCGGCGTATAGAGGGGTGATTTTTTGAAGGTGCCTATGAGCCGTATTACAATATACGGCAATAAAAAAGACAGAAAAGCGGTGCTGGAATTTTTGCAGCGCAAAAGAATTATAGACATATCGGAGCCTGAGGAGGAGACTGTCTCTTTGGGCTTTGAGCGTATCAATACAGGTGAGGCGCGCGCGGGCTTTCTTCGCAGCGGAGCCGTAGGAGAGAGGGCTTTGGAGGTTCTGGAGCGGTACGCGCCGGAGGAAAAGAAGCTGACGGCGTCCCTTAACGGAAGAAAAAGCCTTACGGCGGAGGAGTATTACGGCTTTGTAGAGGATATTCCCGAAATGCAGAGGATCGCAAAGCGGATAATAGAGCTGTCTGAGGATATTGCCGAACGGCAGGGACAGATCTTGAGATATAAAGCCGAGATAGACGAGCTTGAGCCGTGGATGGGACTGGATATTGCAATGAGCGGTGAAGGGACCAAAAAAAGCGTGAGCTTTACAGGCGTATTTGACGGCAGTATTTCCGAGGAGCAGATAATTGAAAAATATAACGCGGGCGGTGACGCTCCGGCGGCATATTTTGAGGTTGTAAACACGCTGCCGCAGCAGACATATGTGCTTGTAATATGCGCGGCAAAGGATAAGGAGCAGTGTGAAACGCTGCTGCGCCGTATCGGCTTTTCCGCGCCGAGGACGGAATACAAGGGAATACCGCGCGAGGAAGCGGAAGAACGACGTCGGCGGATAGACGCTCTTGAAAAGGAAAACGAGGCTCTTACAGCCGAAATCATATCCTGCCGCGGCGCGAGAAACGCCATAAGATTCATGTCGGATTATTATTCGATGAGAGCGGAAAAATACAGTGTGCTTTCAAAGCTGGGTCAGCACAAGCGCGTGTTTATAATACAGGGCTATGTTCCCGAGAATGCTGCAAACGGACTTATAGCGGAGCTTGAGCATAAATATAACGCGGCGGCGGAGGCTGAGCCAGCAGGGGAGGACGCGCCGGTGCTGCTGAAAAATCCATACCTTACGGAGCCTGTCGAGGGGGTTGTGAGGACCTTCGCGATGCCGGCGGCAAACGAGATAGACCCGACCACAATAATGGCGTTTTTCTATTATATCTTTTTCGGACTTATGCTGTCGGATGCTGCGTACGGGCTTATTATGACACTCGGCTGCGGCATAGTGATAAAAAAGTTCAAGAATATGGAAGAAGGACTTAGAAATTCTCTGCGGATGTTTATGTACTGCGGAATTTCTACAATGTTCTGGGGCGTTATGTTCGGCAGTTATTTCGGTGACGCGGTAGAGGTAGTGTCAGGGACATTTTTCGGACATGCGGTGAAGATCCCGCCGCTGTGGTTTGAACCCGTGAAGGACCCGATAAAGATGCTGATGTTCAGCTTTTTGTTCGGACTTATACATCTCTTTACCGCTCTCGGTATAAAGCTGTATCAATGTATAAAGGCGAAGGACTACATGAGCGCGCTTACGGACTGTGTTTTCTGGTATATGCTCGTCGGCGGCGGTGTGGTATATCTGTTCAGAGTGGATATGTTCTTATCCATGACAGGGCTTACGGTCAGGCTGCCGGCAGTCTGGGCGAATACCGCGGCGGTGATCGCGGGTATAGGCGCGCTTGGGATACTGCTGTTTACCGCGCGCAGCGGCGGAGCGGCAAAGCGGCTTGCAAAGGGCGCATACTCGCTTTACGGAATAACAAGCTGGCTCGGAGACATTCTTTCATATTCAAGACTTCTTGCCCTCGGACTTGCGACAGGCGTTATAGCTACTGTATTTAACAGCATGGGAAGCATGTTCGGCGGCGGTATATTGGGCGCGGTTATTTTCGCTGTTGTGTTTGTTATAGGACACACGCTCAATATAGGAATAAATCTGCTTGGCGCATATGTTCACACAAACAGACTTCAGTTTGTCGAGTTCTTCGGCAAATTCTATGAGGGCGGCGGACGAGAGTTTGAGCCGTTTTCAACAAAAACAACATATTACAAATTAGAGGAGGACTAATAACAATGGGCAGTAATTTAGGAATAGTATTCGCGCTTGCGGGCGCGGCGATGGCGTCGCTTATGGGCGGCATAGGCTCGGCGATCGGTGTAGGAAAGGCAGGTCAGGCTGCCGCGGGAGTTGTAACGGAGGACCCGTCAAAGTTCTCAAAGGTGCTTATCATGCAGCTTCTGCCGGGTACCCAGGGTATTTACGGACTGCTGGTAGCGTTTATAACGCTGAGCCAGATAGGTATACTCGGAGCTCCGGTAGAGATTTCTGCCGCCAAGGGACTTCTGTATCTTGCGGCGTGTCTGCCGGTTGCATTTGTCGGTCTCTGGTCGGCGATAAGCCAGGGAAAGGCGGCGGCGTCGGGCATTATGATGATCGCCAAGAAGCCGGATCAGATGAGTAAGGGTATGATTTTCGCTGCAATGGTTGAAACCTACGCTATTCTTGCTCTTTTGGTATCCTTCCTTGCGATCTTCGGAATACCGAACATCAACATCTGATTGCGCGGGAGCGGGTGGCAATATGAACGGATTGGACAAGATTATAAACGAAATAGCGCTTGATGCCGGAGCCGAGGCCGAGAGAATAACAGCTGAGGCAAAAGCGAGGGCGGAGAAGCTTATAAGCCGCGCACGGGAGAGGGAGACGGAAATTCTGCAGGCGGCACAGGAATCGGCTGCCGAGGAGAGCAGAAAAGCGGAAATGCGCGCGGACGCTGCCGGAAAGGCTGAGGAAAAACGCGCCGTTCTCAGGGAAAAGCAGAGTATAATCGGCGAGGTTTTAAGCGATGCTGTGGCAACGATCAAGGATGATAATCCCGATAAGTATTTCGGCTTTATGCTTCGGCTTCTTGATAAGTATGCCGAGGAAAGACCCGGCGAAATAATTCTCTCCGAGAGAGCAAAGACATGGATAACACCCGAATTTAATGCTGCAATTACAAAAAAGGGTCTTAAGATTTCAGAGAGGTCCGGAGATTTTTTGGGCGGCTTTGTCCTTGTATACGGTGAGATCGAGGAAAACTGCACTCTCGAGGCGCTGATAGAGTCCGAGCATGACAGACTGCATGATATAATCAGTAAATTCTTATTCGGATAAGGGGAGGCTGTAATGAAGGATTATACCTATAGCGTTGCCCGGATAAGGGCAAAGGAAGCGTCGCTCCTTTCAAAGCAGGATATTGAGCAGCTCATATCCGCCGCGGATCACGATGAGGCGGTGCGCCTGCTTCGGGATAAAAACGGCATCGCTTCCGAAGAAGAGCTCCGACAGCTTCTCGGCGAGCTTGCGGACGAGGAAACAATACGCGTCCTGCGGCTGCCTGTTGATTATCATAACATAAAAGCGGCGGTGAAGGCTGTGTTTTCCGACACGGATGCCGGGGAGCTTCTGCTTGATAACGGCACGGAGGATAAGAATGTGATATATGAGGCTGTCAGAACGCGTGATTACGACAAGCTTGACAATGAGCTTGCGGATACGGCAGAGCGGGCAATGAAGCTGCTTTTGCACACGCAGGACGGACAGCTGTGTGATCTTTTGATAGACAAGGCGCAGCTTGCGGCTGTGGAGAGAGCGGCAAGGCAGACCGGCGACAGCTTTATAATGAGGTATGCCGGGCTTACCGCAGATCTTGCAAATCTAAGAACGGCGCTGCGCTGCGCGCTTACGGACAGGAGCCGAAGCTTTATCGAGAACGCGCTCTATGACGGCGGCTCGTTAAATTATAACCTGCTTGCATCAGCGGCAGAGGGCGGAACGGAGAAGCTTTTTGAATATGTGAGCGGCACTGCCTACAGTGACGGCGCCCGGTACATGAAAAGCGGCGCGGCTGTTTTTGAAAAATGGTGTGATGACCGCATAATGGAGCTTATGGACACGGCGAAATATGACAGCTTTTCCGCGGCTCCGATAATCGCCTACGCATATGCTAAGGAAACGGAGCAAAAGGCTGTGCGGCTTATTCTGTCGGCAAAGAAAAGCGGCTTTGACAATGATATTATAAGAGAGAGGGTGCGCAGGCTTTATGTATAAAATAGCAGTTATAGGCGACCGCACCTCTGTATACGGCTTTGCCGCGCTCGGACTTGACACCTGCTTTGTGACAGATGCGGACGAGGCGGTAAAGCTTATAAGGCGGCTTGAGCGCGAGGAATACGCGGTTATATATATAACGGAGGCGGTCGCTGCCAAGATACCCGGCGAGCTTAAAAGAATAGCGGAGCAGCCGGTTCCGGCAGT
>JBJEFT010000313.1:0-1604 GCA_051874315.1 Candidatus Ornithomonoglobus sp. | reverse complement strand
TATTTTGTAAAAAGTAACTATAAAACCGCCGACTTTGCGTTATTATGTAGACTTTTTAGCCATTCAGAATTTTTGTTTTACTGCACACTTCAGCTTGTTACATTCTTTTAGACGTATATCTTCGGAAAAGGTTCCGCTTTTTTAATAATTTTTTTAATTTTTCGCAAAAAAGAACACCGAAAGCGGCGCTCTTTTTTATATCATTCAGTTGTCCGGTCCACAAACGCCGGTTTTATTTTTACATATCTATCACTGTCGGAAATATACATTCCATCCTCCTGTATCAGCTCGCAGTTTATCTCATCCGTTGTATATTCATTTATAACCGCCTTGACCTCCGAAAAGCTGTAGCCCGGCATAACAGCTATTTTAACAGTCTGCGGATCTGTTTCGGTGTTCTCCTCATCAAGCACCGACTGATTATAAATATCCTCCCTGAGTACAGGCTTAACGGGTACCTCCTCATATTCACATACAACATTCGAGACAGTCATGTCCGCAGTCGGTCCTTCTATTGTAACCGCATCGGTTATAACCTCATCGTCTCTGTCCATAAGAACTACGCCTGATGTGGTTTCGCCCGATGCTGTCAGCTTTGAAAGATCTACTGTAACGCATCCCTTATCCACTCTGTCAATCTCGCTTTTCGCTCCTGAAATCTCTATCGTGTGGTATTCGGGATCGGATACAACCGGATTATTCTTAAAGCTTCCTATCTGCTTTACCTCAATCGGGATTTCCTTTGTTATATATTCTTCAATAATAACAGGCACATAGGTGAAGTTTTTCTTTATGACATCCACCTGGCTGTCGGAGGTCTTTACCGTTCCCTCAAGCTCCGTTTCACCCGCTTCTGTAATCGAAGAGAGATCCAGCTCAACTCTTACTTTGTCAATCACACCCATGAGATCGCCCCGTTTTCCGCTGAGCTTCACCCACAGATCAATGTTCTCCCGAACACCCATAACAACAAATCCGCGTTCCTTAAGAGCCTGCTCCCCAACATAGCTTACATTCACATCATGTATTTTTTTGGTTATATCAGTATCCGTTGTAAAGGTTACCAGACTCCATATAATAATCGCTATTATTAATGATGCGATCATATATGAACCTCTTCTCTTTTTATGCTGCTGTTTTTCAATCTGAGCCATCTGTACACCCCTTTTCTATGTACTCAGTACCGTTATTTTGATTTTCGGAAGCGCAGTCTCTTTGCAGGATCAACACTCTCCGTATCCTTATTCAGAAGCTTTGTAAGCGCTTTTGTGAGAGACTGACGCGTCATGTTACGCATAAGAGAACCGTTAATAGCGATTGATATTTTCCCGGTTTCTTCACTTACAACCACTATTATTGCATCTGAAGCCTCCGAAAGTCCGAGCGCCGCACGATGTCTTGTTCCCAGCTCGCTTGAAAGATTTGTATTGGCAGTCAGCGGCAGCACGCAGCCCGCGGTTATGATCTTATTCCCTCTTATAATTACGGCGCCGTCATGAAGCGGCGTATTGGGTACAAAAATATTCTTGAGAAGCTCTGTTGTGACATTGGCATCAAGTACGGTTCCGCTGTGCATATATTCCCCCAGACGTGTCCCCCTTTCT
>JBJEFT010000312.1:0-1605 GCA_051874315.1 Candidatus Ornithomonoglobus sp. | reverse complement strand
ACCATGAAATGATATATCCGTTACCCTCAATATATCCGTCCTGTCTTTTCCGTGCGTTAAAATCCTGCCTGAGCATTTCGTAAATATCGAGCGGCTTGCTATTGATGTTGTTGTTAAAATCTACTACTCCGCCGTAGTATGCGTACAGTCTCTGCCATAAGTGATACGGAATACGGGTGCGCTTATTTGCGAACGGCTCAAATATCATCCAGTCGTTCTCGACAGGTCTTATGCCCTTCGCCTTCGTATGAGCGTCTGAAAAATCTGACAGATGCCAAGCCATCACAACAAGCGTGTCTCGCGTACCGCCTGTATGATGCTCGTCCATTTCAAACTTGACGCAGTTGCAAAAATAATTCACAGCTATTTTAGCGTATTCGGGCGCTACGTATGTTTCATCTTTCATTATAAATACCTCCAAATTCTGAAACGTTTCGGAATTTCCGCAAACGTTTTCGTTTTTAATACTTGATTTTTGAGGTACACTGTGATACAATAACGTTGTTGGATGTTTGGTATCACAGTATACCACGGGCGCTCCTGTGAGCGTCCTTTTTTATGCCTCTTTGTTCAGCCTGTCGGCGAGTTCTGCAGCAGCTTCACGGCTGCCAAATATACCGCTCACATACTCACGGTTTCCGCTGTGGTCTACTTCATTCACATCACGCAAACGGTATAATTGAAATATTTTCTCGTTGTCTCCTATGTACTGACTTGTAACTCTCCATTCGCTTTTCATCTGTCTCACCTCACCTTCTCCTGCGCTGCTTCGTCAGAAAACAGCCCTACGGCTTTCCTTATCGGCTTCTGCCGTTCGCCGTGAACGCCTACCGGCATCTGCATAGCTTTTTCAAGCTCAATCCTAAGCCGCATTATATAATCAAATGCTTCATTCTCGGCAGCTCTGGCAGCTTCCCGCTGCTCACGAAGCAGCTCCGCCCTGCGGTATCGTTTAAAGATGCGCCATAGCACGCATATCCACAAGGCAATCACCGTTATGTATGTAATTACTAATGACGGTAAATAATAGCTCATAAGCTTTACCACCTCCGATCCGTCAGCCGCTATCTCTTATTGTTGATTTTGACCGCCTTCATACAGCGGTTGCACCACCACTTTTTATTTACAAAGTGAAGCGGTGTGCCGCAATCCTTGCATCTGTACTTGTTAAGCGGCTTATTTTCCTTCAAAATCTGTGAATACATTGATGCCATTATCTGTCCTCCTTCCTATCCGGCAAGCCCTAACTTTTTAAGCTTGTCACGTCTCTTTTCAAGGTCCGCCACATCTATACCCCACACCTCATAAGCTGTCTTGGTATCAACTGTATTGGCGCACATTGTTTTTACTCCGTCCTCCGCCTGCTTCTTAAGTACCGGCTTCTTATACCTTGCAATAGTGCTGTTCGCCACAATGC
This sequence comes from Candidatus Ornithomonoglobus sp., assembly GCA_051874315.1. Taxonomy (GTDB): domain Bacteria; phylum Bacillota; class Clostridia; order UBA1381; family UBA1381; genus Ornithomonoglobus. Next base: position 188 of record JBJEFT010000312.1, on the reverse strand, counting down.
CGAATAAGTCTCTTATCTGACTGTTGTCCATTTCCGGACACGCGTAATAAATACGGATTGCCGTGTCTATGTCCTTAATAGGCTTCGTACTCATATGTTTGTTTCACCTCTTTTTGCTCTGTTCATAAACTATGGTGAATTGACAAAGTAAATTCTCGTTTGCCAGACTAAATTCTACATTGTTATGG
>JBJEFT010000311.1:0-5993 GCA_051874315.1 Candidatus Ornithomonoglobus sp. | reverse complement strand
ATGTAAAACCCGAAAAGAAAAAGCTTGACGGTCCTGTTATTGCAACAAAGGTTGTAAGCATTGACGGAATGCACTGCGGGCACTGTAAAAATGCGGTTGAAAAGCATATAAACAAAATTGACGGAGCCGCGGCTGTTGTAAATCTTAAAAAGAATATTGCAACGGTAACAATGGACCGCGAAATTGACGATCAGGAAATTAAGAACGCGGTTACAGACGCGGGCTTTGCGTGTGTCTGTATAACAGATAAGTAACAGAAAGGATAAGCGTTTATGAGACAATATACTGTAACGGGCATGAGCTGCGCGGCATGCAGCGCCCGTGTTGAAAAGGCGGTTAATAAGGTTGAGGGCGTCACCTCCTGCTCGGTAAGTCTTTTGACCAACTCAATGGGAGTTGAGGGAACGGCGTCCGATGCCGATATTATAAAGGCTGTAACAGATGCCGGCTACGGCGCCGCAGTGAAGGGTGCTGAAAAGGCTTCGCACTCAGCGGATGAGGAAGCGCTTGAGGATAAGGAAACGCCGGTATTGATACGCAGATTGGTGAGCTCTGTCGTGTTCCTTGTAATACTGATGTATTTCTCAATGGGACATATGATGTGGGGGTGGCCGCTGCCGGGGTTCTTTAATGACAACCATGTTGCAATGGGACTTGTGCAGCTGCTTCTCACTGTCGCTGTTATGATAATAAACGGCAAATTCTTTATAAGCGGCTTTAAGAGCCTTGCGCGCCGTTCCCCGAATATGGATACGCTTGTGGCGCTGGGCGCGTCCGCGGCGTTTGTTTACAGTCTGTACGCGCTGTTTGCAATGACGGACGCTCAGGTCCACGGCGGAGCGGACGCGGCAATGATGTGGATGGATGAGTTTTATTTTGAATCCGCCGCGATGATACTTACACTTATAACAATAGGCAAGATGCTTGAAGCGCGCTCAAAGGGAAAGACGACAAACGCGTTAAAGAGCCTTATGAAGCTGTCACCTAAAACGGCAATGCTTATAAAAGACGGTGTATAGATCGAGGTGCCGGTCGAGCAGGTGCAAAAGGGGGATATATTCGCAGTTCGTCCCGGCGGAAGCATACCGGTTGACGGTGTTGTGATCGAGGGAAGCAGCGCCGTAAACGAGGCAGCGCTTACGGGAGAGAGTATTCCGGTCGATAAGACGGAGGGCGACAGCGTATCGGCGGCTACAATAAATCAGTCGGGATATATAAAGTGTGAGGCGACAAGGGTAGGCGAGGACACAACGCTTTCGCAGATAATTAAAATGGTAAGTGATGCCGCGGCTACAAAGGCGCCTATCGCCAAGGCGGCGGACACGGTATCGGGAATTTTTGTTCCGGCGGTTATAGCGATAGCGGTTATTTCCATATTGGTATGGCTGATAGCCGGTGAGACCTTCGGCTTTGCTCTGGCGCGCGGCATATCGGTTCTGGTAATAAGCTGTCCGTGCGCTCTCGGACTTGCAACTCCGGTCGCGATCATGGTAGGAAACGGAGTGGGAGCAAAGCAGGGAATCCTGTTTAAAACCGCCGTATCACTTGAAAATACAGGAAAAGCGCAGATCGTGGCGCTTGATAAGACAGGTACGATAACCAAGGGCGAACCAAGGGTCACAGACCTTGTACCGGCAAAGGATTTTGGCGATAAGGAGCTTTTACGACTTGCATATTCCCTTGAAGAAAAGAGCGAGCATCCGCTTGCGCGCGCGATAATAGCACGCGGAAACGAAGAAAAGCTTTCGTCATATACAGTTGACAGCTTTAAGATCACAGCCGGAAACGGCTTGTCAGGCACCATAAACGGCAAATCGGTTGTGGGAGGAAGTCTGAAATTTATTTCGTCACAGACTGAGGTGTCATCAGAAATCAGAAACGAGGCAGAAAGGCTTGCCGGTGACGGCAAAACGCCGCTTCTGTTCACCTATGACGGCAGAGTTGCGGGCATTATTGCCGTGGCGGACGTTATAAAGGAGGAAAGTCCGCAGGCGGTCAGGGAGCTTCAGAATATGGGTATACGCGTTGTAATGCTTACAGGCGACAACGAGCGCACAGCAAAAGCTATCGGTAAGCAGGCGGGAGTTGACGAGGTTATCGCCGGAGTTCTGCCGGACGGCAAGGAGCGCGTTATAAGGGAGCTTAAGGAGCAGGGAAGAACTATAATGGTCGGCGACGGTATTAACGACGCTCCGGCGCTTACATCAGCCGACACGGGTATCGCGATCGGCGCTGGTGTTGATGTGGCGATCGATGCGGCTGACGTTGTTCTCATGAAGAGCAGACTGAGCGATGTCCCGGCGGCGATCAGGCTCAGCCGCGAAACCTTGAAAAATATCCATGAAAACCTGTTCTGGGCATTCATATATAATGTGATCGGAATACCGCTTGCCGCGGGAATATGGATCCCGATATTCGGCTGGAAGCTGAACCCGATGTTCGGCGCCGCCGCAATGAGCCTTTCAAGCTTCTGCGTTGTAACAAACGCGTTAAGGCTCAATCTTAAAAATATTCGTGACTCAAAGCATGACAGAATGCTTAAAAACAGAGTAAAAACATTAAATATCAAAACACAGGAGGAAAAGACAATGGAGAAAATATTTAAGGTAGAAGGTATGATGTGCGGTCACTGTGAGGCGGCTGTCAAAAAGGCGGTTGAAGCGATTGACACTGTAGCCGAGGCAACCGCAAGCCATACGGCAGGAACAGTAGTGGTAAAGCTTACAGCCGATACACCGGACGAGGTTATTATTAAGGCTATTGAGGACAAGGATTATAAGGTTGTCGGCTGATAAATAATAGAAAAGCATGAGATTTAAATATGTTTTTTTCGACCTTGACGGCACTCTGACCGACCCGCAGGAGGGAATAATAAACTGTGTTAAATACGCGTTGGAAAGCTTCGGCATTTATGAAACTGATCATTCAAAGCTTATGCGTTTTATAGGTCCTCCGCTGGTAGACTCTTTTTGTGAGTATTACGGCTTTGATGAAGAAAAATCACTCAAAGCGGTGGCAAAATACCGTGAGCGGTTTGCTGATGTGGGTATATTTGAAAACAAGGTCTATGACGGCATATATGATATGCTCCAAAGGTTAACGGACAGCGGACGCGTTCTCGTTCTTGCCACCTCAAAGCCCAAGGTATACGCCGACAGGATAATGGCAAAATACAGGCTCCGCCCGTATTTTAAGCTGATAAGCGGCTCAGAGCTGGACGGCACGCGCAACAACAAAAATGAGGTTATCGAATATGCTATCGAACGTCTGAACTGTCCGCGACAAAGCGTTATAATGGTCGGTGACAGAAAATACGATATGATCGGCGCAAAGCAATGCGGTATCGCTTCCTGCGGCGTTCGCTTCGGCTATGCCGAGTCGGGCGAGCTGGAGGCGGCGGGCGCGGATTTTATCGCGGATAATATTGCAGAGCTGACGGATATAATTATCCACAGCTGCATTTTATAAGGTTCTATATAGCTTGCATTAAGTACCCTGTATTTTAATCGTACTTAGTGTAAGCTTTAAGACCTCTTTTCACTAAGTTTTCTTCATTGCATTGACTATGGAAAACTTAGCGCAAAGCATATATAATACTGATTTTTTTATTTAACTTCTTAGCATAATCAATCGTATGCTTTGAGCCTCTTGATACCCCGTCCCAGATCACGAGAACGCTGTCAGCCATTTCTACCATAGCGTCATTCCTTTTCAGCGGCGCGCCGCGTCTGTAGCGGCGGTAATCGGGTCTTAATATTATTTTTGATAGTCTGTGCTTATCCGCATACTGCTCTGCAAGCGCATCAATTCCGTTTGCCGCTCCGCTTATAATTGTGTCCACATCTTCGGGAATATACGGCGAAAGATCAAATTCCTTTATACTCCGTGAGCCGGCTATCAGTAGTTTCATAAACTGTTCTCCTTTGTTATTTGTAAATTAAAAAATGCATCGCCGCACTAAACCGTAGCAGCGATGCAATAAAAACGCCGGCTTTGATTTAATGCTGCGACACATCCTCATAAATACCAAATGAAAAATAGTATATGAAAAACAAAGCATACAAGCGCTTTTTTACAAGCGTTATATACTATTGTATTCATTTGATATTAAATTTATAAGGATTGTCGCACATATATATTATCACATTTCGGATAATTTGTAAACATGAAATTCAAATTTTAATGATATTTTTTCGAGCCACACAAAAAGGCTGTGCCGCATTCATTGAATGAGGCGCAGCCTTTTAAACTACATATTAAGAAAATATTCAAATATCTTTGTATCGTCGCACAGCTCCGGATGGAATGAAACCGCGAGCTGGTTTTTATAGCGGACGCCGGTTATGTTGCCGTCCGTAACGGACATAACCTCAACGCCGTCCTCAACGCTTTCAATATACGGCGCGCGTATAAACTCCATGGGGATCACTCCAAGCCCCTTGAACTCACCCTCCGTATAGAAGCTGCCGAGCTGTCTGCCGTAGGCGTTGCGCTTTACGTTAGCCGGGATTGTGCGGAACGCGCAGCCGTCCTCGCCGCTGCTCTTGTCACAAAGAAGTATAAGTCCGGCGCAGGTGGCAAATATCGGAATGCCGGAATCTATGCTTGCCTTAAGCTTATCAAACATTCCAAGCTCCTTGATAAGCTTTGACTGAACCGTGCTTTCGCCGCCGGGGAATATAAGGCGGTCATAATGACGGTCAAGGTCGGAAGCCTTTCTTATCTCAAACCATTCCTCACCAAGAGCCTCAAGCGCCTTTTCATGCTCAAGGAAATCACCCTGAACAGCAAGAACTCCCGTCATGATCATATACCTCTTTCAGCCATAAGCAGCTCAATTTCCTGCTCGTTGATTCCTACCATAGCCTCGCCGAGGTCCTCTGAAAGCTCCGCTAAAAGCTTGTGGTCGTTGAAGTTTGTAACAGCCTTAACGATAGCCTGCGCTCTCTTTTCCGGGTTGCCGGACTTAAAGATGCCTGAACCGACGAATACGCCCTCAGCGCCGAGCTGCATCATAAGAGCCGCGTCTGCCGGAGTTGCAACGCCGCCTGCCGCGAAGTTTACAACAGGAAGCTTGCCGTTTTCGTGAACATACTTAACAAGCTCATAAGGTACCTCAAGCTCCTTAGCCGCGTTAAACAGCTCATCCTCGCGCAGTGAAACAAGACGGCGGATCTCGCTGTTCATCATTCTCATATGTCTTACAGCCTGAACAACATCGCCTGTGCCCGGCTCACCCTTTGTTCTTATCATTGAAGCGCCCTCTGCAATTCTTCTGAGCGCCTCGCCGAGGTTCTTTGCGCCGCATACAAACGGAACCTTGAAGTCATGCTTGTTGATGTGGTAAACATCATCGGCGGGTGAGAGAACCTCACTCTCGTCTATATAGTCGATCTCGATCGCTTCAAGGATCTGAGCCTCCGCAAAATGTCCTATACGGCACTTAGCCATAACCGGGATTGAAACAGCCTCCTGAATACCCTTGATCATCTTCGGGTCGCTCATTCTTGAAACGCCGCCCGCAGCTCTGATATCTGCCGGGATTCTTTCAAGCGCCATAACCGCGCAAGCGCCTGCCGCCTCGGCGATCTTAGCCTGCTCCGGTGTGGTAACGTCCATGATAACGCCGCCCTTAAGCATCTGGGCAAGCTCCTTATTTAATTCATACTGCTTTTCTGCATTCATAATTAATTCCTCCGTTTATTTTCTAAATATTATGCTTTACAATTTAAATCAAAAGTAGTATAATACAAATGTGACCATATTTCAATCACCATTTTAAATATATTCAATATGGTCAGATAGGGGAGTGAACATACAAAATGCTGACATATTCATTTTCAGATTTAGGGTCAGAAAGCCTTTACGAGCACCTTTACGGATGTATAAAAAACGACATATTATCGGGAAAGCTGCGCCCGGGGACAAAGCTGCCGTCAAAGCGCACATTCGCAAAAAATCTGGGCATAAGCACTATCACGATTGAGAACGCT
>JBJEFT010000310.1:0-1622 GCA_051874315.1 Candidatus Ornithomonoglobus sp. | reverse complement strand
TCCGCCGCCGAACTTTCCTCCGGCATGGAGAATTGTCAGCACGACCTGTACTGTAGGTATGCCCTCTGTAGGATGGATGCCTACAGGGATTCCTCGTCCGTTATCCTCTACGGTCACTGTTCCGTCCGCGTTTATATCGACCTTTATACAGTCGCAATAACCTGCAAGCGCCTCATCTATTGAGTTATCCACTATTTCATATACAAGATGGTGCAGACCGGTAATAGATACCGAGCCGATATACATACCCGGTCTCTTTCTTACGGCCTCAAGACCTTCAAGGACCTGTATGTCATTTTCATCATATTTTGTTTCAACAGTTGTATTTTCAGCCATGTTTTTAACATTCCTTTCTGTTGTTTATATCAATATTTCCGGCGACTTTGCGCGGTTTATAAGTACCTTGGACGAGAGCGACGAGAGATAGACGGTCATTTTTCCGTCATACTCCGTAACCACATATGATTTCGGCAGCTCGTCCGCCGTGTACACGATGCAGCCGTTACGCTCCGCCCGCGGCAGAAAATCCCTTCCCTGTCGGGAAACAGTCGTATTGTCCATATCAAATATTCCTATTATATCTGTTTTCTTTACAACGCAGCTGTTGCTTATTCTGAGATACATCTATATCACCGCCCCGTTGTCTATATGGAAAAGCTTTGTGTCTGTCGTCTTATCTGTAAGGTCGGTATCCGTTGAGGTTATAAGCACCTGCTTATCTCTTATACGCTCCGAGAGATACATCCGCCTGTTTATATCAAGCTCGCTCATAATATCGTCCAAAAGCAACACCGGATACTCTCCCTTGATTTCCTTTATATATTCCGACTGCGAGATCTTCATGCTCAGCGCCGCCGTCCTCTGCTGACCCTGGGAGCCGAAAAGCTTTGCCTCGCGTTCATTCACAAATATTTCAAGATCATCTCTCTGGATTCCGTACTGCGATGAGCCCATTTCAACCTCGCGTCTGCTCCGTTGTTCAAGATAATCATATATTGTATTTTTGCCCACTTCTTCAAGCTTAAAGCTCGGATGATAAACTATTTTCAGCTTTTCGCCCGATATTTCGGACTGTATGCCCCGCGCTGTCTCGTTTATCCTCTTTACAAACTCGATCCGCGCGCTCATTATCCTCGCTCCCGTTTCGGCAAGCTGCTCGTTCCAGACAGATAATGTCGGGTCCGAACTCCTGCCTCGCAGCTTCAGCATTTTCAGAAGGCTGTTTTTCTGATTCAGAGCCTTGTTATATTCCATAAGCGACGCCATATATGACGGGTAGAGCTGACTCACTGAGCTGTCAATAAACCGTCTGCGCACGTTCGGACCGCCCTTTACAAGGTTAAGGTCCTCCGGCGAAAACATTACCACATTCAGGTAATTCATAAGCCGGCTCAGCTTCGTTATATGCACATGATTAACGGAAACCGACTTTCTGCCGTTTTTCATGATCTGCAGCTGTCCGTTATAGCTGCGCTCCGCATCAGCAAAGTCAATCGAAAGCCTTGCAAATTCATCTCCGAACCGCACAAGCTCCTTATCCGTCTTTGTCCTGTGGCTGCGGCCCTGAGCAAACAGATAAACCGCCTCAAGAATATTTGTCTTGCCCTGAGCGTTGTTGCCGT
>JBJEFT010000309.1:0-1624 GCA_051874315.1 Candidatus Ornithomonoglobus sp. | reverse complement strand
TTTTCGCGTATTCTCAAGGTAACATCGGCGCCGTTAAGATACATCCTCTGCACTCCGTCCGCATATTTTATGTCAATTTTTATATTGTCAAGCTGCGCAACAAGCCTTTCAGGCTCCGCCTTAATATCTATCCCGTTTTCGATCGCATACACCGCAACGGTTCTGTACATAGCGCCCGTGTCTATGTAAACATAGCCCAGCCTTGCCGCGGCCGCTTTGGCAACCGAGCTTTTGCCCGCGCCTGCCGGTCCGTCTATCGCTACCGAGATCCTGTTCTTTGCGGCAATATCGGGACGAAGCTTTTCAGCGCCGTTAAGATATACATGCTTCATTTCATCGTTTCCAAGAGCAGTATTAACATGTACAATGACCCTTATGCACATTTCAAGAGCGCCGTCAACATCAGGCGCCGCCATATCAAGCAGCGGGACCTCCGTTATTCCCATTTTCCGCACCGCCGCCGCCGGAAACATCGCCGTAATATCCGGGGTCACCGTAAACAGGATATCTATCATATCCCCCGTATCAATATTATTTTTCTTTATGATCTTATCTATCATCTCAATGGATGCCTGTGTTATGCATTCCTTTGTATTTTCTTTTACTGTTGTTGCTCCGCGTATAGCTCTTACCGCCATGCTGCTTTCCTCCTTAAACCGCTCTGTGTCCCAATCCGATAACAATATCATTCAGATTCAGTAAGCCCAGCGCAAAGAACAGGCACACCGAAAGATGCGCTCCGTTGCAGGCTATCCCGATCTTGCCGCCGAGGTTAAGTCCGGCGCACTTGGTCTGTATCTGCTGTATTGCCTCATGCGCGGCTCCGGCGACCGCGCCTTCCTCTGAATGACTGCTTCCTATAACTCCCTCGCGCTTTGCGGCAACTACTGTACGTTCAAGGATTTTCGGAACTGCATTCAGAAAATCTCCTCCGAAATCCACCGCTGCCGCCTTAATACCGTACTTCATAAGCTCCGCCTTAACAGCCGCCTCGTCCTCGCGCGTATCACTCATTGCCATACTGACCGCCGCCTTGCTTACCGCTCTTGAGCCGTATTCAATATCTCCTGCCATACTGCCATATCTCCTTTTTTATTCCTGCGCTCCGGCGCACATTCCCGCAAGATAGCCCGTTGACCATGCCGCCTGAAGATTAAAGCCTCCGGTATAGCCGTCAACGTCTATTATCTCTCCCGCAAAATACAGTCCCTTTACCTTTTTGGACTCCATTGTGGACGAATTGATCTCGCTTGTCTTAACGCCTCCCGAGGTCACGATCGCCTCCTCTATCGGGCGGAAGCCCGTTATGTGCAACGTAAGACCCTTTATCGTTTCCCCAAGCCTTCTTCTTTCCTGCTTTGTTATTTCGTTTACGCTCTTATGCGGCTCAAGCTCCGAAAGCTCGATTATGACCGGTATAAGGTTTTTAGGAAGAAGCGCGTCGAGCGCGTTTATTATATGCTTGTTTTTCTGTTTTTCAAAATCACGCAGTATTCTCGCGTCAAGCTGCTGCTCCGACAGCGCCGGCTTGAGGTCAATTTTTATTGCGCAGCCCTCTTCCTTAACATTTTTTATGTGCGCCGACAGGGAAAGTATCAGAGGACCCGATACTCCGAAATGCGTA
>JBJEFT010000308.1:0-6022 GCA_051874315.1 Candidatus Ornithomonoglobus sp. | reverse complement strand
CGGAAAATTCAACAAATAAAACCGCGTCGGGCGGCTATAATGATGACGGAAGCGTCCCGGATGATGCAACAATAATCTATGTTACCGGTGATACGGTAGACACGGTAACGGCGACTATATATGTAAATTCAAAGGCGTATGAATGTACCGGGCTTGAAGAGATACTTCAGTATCTGGCAAAATCCAACAGCAGTCCGCGCCACGTCATAATCCGCGTGATAGGAACGATTACCGCGCCGATGACGGACGGCTCTAATGTTATTTCCACAACAGGAGATCTGACAAAGGGAAATACATATGCTCTTAACTCAAACGGGTATCTTGTTTTAAAGCAGTGCTCAAAGGTTACTTTGGAGGGCGTCGGAAACGACGCGACCCTTAAGGGCTTTGGTGTTCTTGTAAGAAGCGCAAATAATGTTGAGGTCAGAAATCTCGGTGTCATGCTGTTCCCCGATGACGGAATTTCAATTGATACCGACAATGAAAATATCTGGGTACATAATAACGATGTGTTCTACGGAGTAGCAGGCTCCGACGCAGACCAGGTGAAGGGCGACGGCTCAATCGACTGTAAGGTATCACAGTACGTTACTATTTCGGGCAACCATTTCTGGGACGGCGGAAAAGCGTCATTGCTTGATGCGAGCGCAAGCACCTCGGAGGATTCACAGAGTAACTACATAACCTATCATCACAATTGGTTTGATCACAGTGATTCGAGACATCCGCGTATAAGACACGCTTCAGTGCATATTTACAATAACTATTTTGACGGCAACGCAAAATACGGTACAGGTGTTACCTCGGGCGCAAGCGCGTTTGTTGAGGCAAATGTATACAGAAACTGTAAATATCCTTTCCTGTCCTCACAGCAGGGAAGCGAGGGCGGCACGACTCTGTCAGGCGAGGCAGGCGGAATAATAAAGGCTTATAACAACAGCATTACCGGCGGACAGTCTGTAACCTATGCGTCGGCAGACAATAAAAACGATTTTGACGCATATCTTGCATCAACGCGTAATGAACAGATACCATCGGATTATACAACTAAGGTAAACACCTACAAAAGTGCGGAATATCCTGATACCTACAACAATTTCGATACGGATTCGTCAATAATGTACAGCTATATTCCTGATGATCCGACAGATGAATTGGTAACAAATATAGAAAAGTACGCGGGACGCGGTGAGAACGCTGATTTCAAGTATGATTTTGATGACAGCACAGCGGATACATCATATGCCATAGACGAAACCTTAAAGGGTAATCTCATTGCTTATACAAGCGCGCTTGTAGGAATATATCAGAATTCGAGTGAGCCGACACCGGCTCCGACGGCTACTGCAACAGCAACACCGTCAGCGACAGCAACGGCTCAGCCGTCGGCTACCCAGACAGCGCAGCCGTCTGCTACTGCACAGCCGTCGGCGGGAATGCAGATATGGTATGCTACAAGTGATGATGTAGATGCAGGGGGAGAGCTTACAGGAGTTCCGGGTCTTACTGCTGTGGGCGAGCTGGCAGGAAGTTCGGCGAGTGCAACTCTTAACGGAATAGACTTTATCGGAACCGCACGCGGAAAGGTAGCCGCAGGAACAGACGGAAAGAGCGGAAGCTCAATAAAATTTGTTCCGGCATCAGACGGTATATTTACGGTATATTATAAGAGTGATAAGACATATACGTTCTATATAACGGACGAGGATGGAAACGCAGTTGCAAGCTACTACAATGATACCGGAAGCAATACAAGTACCTACATGTCGGCGAATGTAGAAGCCGGAAAGACTTATTATGCGTTTGAACCGGGTATTCGTATGTATTTTTACGGAGCGTCCTTTTCACCGGCTCATGCCACGATCAACGGTACAGATGCTGTTACAAATGCGGTAAGTGTAACTGCAACTATATATTATGGTGAGAAGTATGACGACAGCGGAAATATAGTGGAGGATACAACGAACGCGGCATCGCTTGCAACGTTTACGGTGTATGCGGGCAATACATACTCTATAACGGGAATTGAGGCATATAACGGAACAACTTCTTTAGGCAGCAAAGGACTGACAACAACAATTGCTCCTGACAGCACAGCAATTATTTCGGTTATTCTGAATAAAATAGCAACCGACAGTATCGGTATAAAGGTCATTGAAGCTCAATAAGCAGCGGGAGGTTAAAAAAGATGAGAAAATTTGAAATGCCGGAAATGGCGATAAATAAATTTGATGATGAAAGCATAGCTATGGCCGAAGACATATCCGCTATTCCTCAGCCCACGCCGAATACGGCGCTGGGAAAGGCTCAGGCGGCAGCTGTCGGAGAGGTTTTGGTATTTAATAATTAATGTAATAATTATAAATTTTTGTCTTGACATTTGGGTATTTTGTGCTACAATAGTGGGAGACTAAATAAAAAGACAAAGAGGTAAGAATACGTGAGAAAAATTTCCGGTTGTTTAAAGGCAATGGCAGTATTAGCTATGAACGCTGTGCTGATGATGCTTCCTGCAGACGTTCATGCGTTTTATGAGGACATTTCCGAAGACGCATGGTATAGAGATAATGTTATGGAGGCAACCGCGAAGGGATGGTTCCAAGGATACGATAAGACTCATTTTAATCCCGATGGCTACACAACGAGGGCAGAGGCGGCAAAGGTTATATATTCATATGTTTATGGCAGCAATATGCCCTCAGATGAGGGGTACAGCTATGATGATGTAAGTCCGTCTGAATGGTATGAGCCGTATGTAAATATAAACGGAATTTATAATTTGATACCGGCATATGGAAACTATTTCGAGCCGGATGTGTATATAACAAGAAATGATCTTGTCACTGCGCTTGTACACGCGTCGGGAATAAGTACTGAGTCCGCAGATGAATCGGTTTTGTATCAATACACTGACTGGAAATCTATTGACGAGGAATATCGGAGGACAATTGCTGCGGCTCTGGAGCAGGGGCTGCTCACCGGCTTTGAGGACGGCAGGCTTAAAATGAATGCGCCGGTTACAAGGGCGCAGTTTACGGCGTTCATGTCAAGAATAAGCGTTTTGGGATGGGAAAACGGTTCAATTGACAGCTCAGGAAACGATTATGAAACGGATACGAGTATAATATCTGATTATTTTTATACTCCCGCATGTACAATATCTGCCGGGAACAATATAATTTTTGAGTTTATACATTATAATGAAGGCTATGAACTGACCTATGAATCCGGCTGGAAAAGCGGTGAAATCTATTTACCGTCCGGCATTTACCGTATCGCGGCAAAATATTATGATGAATCACCTATTAATACTGATGCGGGAAGTCTGGTAAAGTTTAATTATATGCCGTCAGTTACAGATTATGCCCGGATTTTCCGTACAGCCGCACACAGGGGCGGGGACTTCGGAGCGCCGGAAAATACAATTTCAGAGTTCAGCCTCGCCGCCCAAAAGGGATATTCATATATTGAATGTGATGTCCGATGGACAAGTGATAATGTTCCGATTATATGTCATAATGCAGATCTGGGAATACCTGCGGAGGGCTTTGGCAGCATTTCTCAGATAACGTTTGATAAGCTTCGTCAGTACCGGTTTTCCTCGTATAAGGATACCGATTATGAGGGAGAGACTATTGCGTCATATGAGGAAATGATATATCTGTGCAAGCAGACGGTTCTGAACCCTTATGTTGAAATATATGACGGTGAAAGCTTTACAGCAGAGCGCGCGATGCAGCTGATAGACATAGCAAAAAAATATAATATGGAGCAGAGGATAACATGGATAAGCAGCTATTTTAATGCTCTTATGACAATAAAGGAGACTTCATCGCAGCCGGATCTGCGCTTACTGTATGTATGCTCGGTTAAGGACTACACGCTGAAGTGGAAGCTGTCTGAACTGAAAAATTCCACGAATCGTGTGGGACTGGATGTGAATTATCAATATCTGGATGAGGATTATATAGATTTTATGAAGCAGTCCGGATTTGATGTGGAATGCTGGACGGTGGATGATGACTCCACCGCTCAGCAGCTTATAAATATGGGTGTAACCGGAATTACAACAGATAATCTGGGACCGTATTAATCCTCATCGTTTAGCATATGCTCCGCAAGAATTGCATAGCCGGAGGTGGAGTCGTTCACAAAAACATGGGTCACCGCTCCGGCGAGCTTGTTGTCCTGAATGATAGGAGCGCCGCTCATACCCTGAACAATTCCGCCTGTTTTGCTGATCAATGCTTCATCGGTAATCTTTATAACCATATCCTTGGTTCCGAATACGGGCGGAGAAATTCGCTTTATTTCAATCGAATACTCCTTAACACCCTCGCCGTCTATATCGGCGAGGATTTTTGCTTCTCCGCACTTAACCTCCGATTTTTCGGCAACCTCAACAGGCTGCCCTTCGGGTTTGGCTGAAAGCTTACCGAAAAGCCCATGCTCAGTGTTTTGGGTTATTATTCCCAGCTCAGTTCCGTCTATATCGCCTGTCATTGCGCCGGGCGCTCCGTCAGCGCCTTTTGTGACTGCAAGAATTGTGCAGCCCTGAATAATTCCCCGCCCGACGGGCATAATATTTCCGGTATCAATATCACATATTCCGTGCCCGAGCGCGGCGAAGCCGTCGTCAGTATAGCAGGTGATCGTGCCGAGACCTGCCGTGCTGTCGCGCAGCCACAGTCCGAGCTTCGGTCCGTCCTCTGTGTCCGCAGGGGTAACGGTTACATCCCGCTCCTTATTATTATGAGAGATTGTGAGGGTAACGTCCGAGCCGGAAAGCCCGCGCAGTCTCTCGGTAATCATTTCATTGGAAAGCATAATTTCACCGTTTAATTTTTTTATAATATCGCCTTTTTCAATACCATAGCCGGAGGCAATATCTACCGTTGTTCCATCCTTTGCCGTTACCGCTGTTGTGTCAACAACCACAAGTCCGTCGGTATACAGCTTAACGCCTACACATTCACCGGAGGGAATAACCTCCATCGCCTCGGCTGATGCTGTCATCATAAAAACAGCAATAAGGGCTGTAAAACCCTTATAGGCTTTGTTCATTTTTATCACCGTCCTTACACATATATTGTCTGATTTTGTCGATTACATTATACTGCAAAACTTATTCTTGATTTGGTGTAAAAAAGCATAGCTTTTTTCTGAATTTTGTGTTATACTATATACTGAGTTATTATTGTTTTATAGAGGTACACAAAATGGAAAATTATCTCAAAAAATTGAATGATAAGCAGCTTGAGGCTGTTACTACTATAGACGGACCGCTTCTCGTGCTTGCCGGAGCGGGAAGCGGAAAGACAACCGTGCTTGCAAACAGGGTCGCATATATTTTACAGAATACATTTGCAAGACCGTGGAATATACTCGCAATCACCTTTACAAATAAAGCCGCAAGGGAAATGCGGGAAAGAATAGAAAACATTGTCGGCAGTGAGGCAAAGTCAATGTGGATAGGGACGTTCCATTCGATATGTATTCGTATTCTGCGCACCTGCATAGACCGAGAGGGCTATGAGAAGGAGTTTGTAATATATGACAGCGCGGATTCGCGCACGCTCATGAAGGATTGTGAAAAAGAGCTTAATATTGAGGAAAAGTTCTTTCCGGTCCGCGCCGTGCTGAGCGCGATTTCAAATGCGAAAAACAATATGATTGAGCCGGATTCGTATACTGCCGTATACGGAAACGATATGCGGAGTGGGATAATAGAAAAGCTCTATAATCTTTATCAGAAAAAGCTCAAAAGGAACAACGCTCTTGATTTTGACGATATTCTTATGCTTACGGTAAAGATATTGAAGAATAATCACGATGTTGCGGAAAAATATCAGGAGCGTTTCCAGTACATACTTGTGGACGAGTATCAGGATACCAATAATACTCAGTATGCAATGATCGGTATTCTTGCGCAGGGCTACGGAAATATATGTGTTGTGGGTGATGATGACCAGAGTATATATAAATTCAGAGGCGCGAATGTAAATAATATTCTTGATTTTGA
>JBJEFT010000307.1:0-6032 GCA_051874315.1 Candidatus Ornithomonoglobus sp. | reverse complement strand
CGTGTCCGCAAAATGTAACAATCATAGATAAATCACCTCAGATTTTTATAAATACACGCAAATGCGTATATTTATATTATGTCAAATTATTTATATTTACGCAAGTGCGTATACGTTTTTGCGAATAAAATTATACAATATTTTAGCGAGGTGATTTTGGTGGGAGTAAAAAACGCTGTTGTTGAAAGATTTAAAAACATCTGCAAAGAACGTAATATTAAGATGAATGAGCTTGCTGTAGTTTCCGGTGTAACTCCATCAAGCGTATATAGTATGCTTGATGACAGAAGGCATAATATTTCTATTGTTTTAATCAAAAAGCTGTGTGACGGTCTTGAAATATCCTTAGCTGATTTCTTTAATTCAAATGAATTTGCCCAATTAGAACAGGAAATAGAATGATTTTTGTAAATTATATAAAATGAAATAACTTTATTTCTTAAAATATGATCAAAATCGGGACTGCTTTTTTGTACAGCCCCGATTTTGCTATGAATTATTTTATATACTCTCTGAATATATCTCTTAACATAAATATGTCACCACTGACAGATTTTATAGTAGCAATCATAAGATAATCCGTATCAATCTCGGCAAAATCTAATCTTCTTCCTAATCTTGATACTAACATAGATAAAAACAGCCTCTGCACTCTTCAGTTTCCCTCTCTGAACGGGCGCAGATAATTAAGGTCACAGTATAAATCTGTAAATTCAACGATAAACTCATCATCTTTATAGTTTTTTAAATAGTCATTTTTACTAAGCCTATCGAATATTATATTCCCACGATTTTAAATCTTATCCGCAAGACAGAAATTTGTACCGTTTTTACTCATATTGATTTTACGGATTTCTCCCGCCCATTCATAAATGTCCGAGAACACATATTTATGCAGCCTTTTGTAAAAGTCAAAATCCACATTCTCAAAGGGGATATCTATAAATGCCTGTGCTGCGAGCATACTTGTAATACTCTGCTCCATGACTTTCAATTTCTTTTCATCCCTTATGTTAAACCTATTTTTTAATACCGTACTATTTTCATAACAATCATCCTGTAGCGGTTCTAAAGAATATGACATTACACATTACACCTTTCAAGCAGCTTTTGTATAAAAGCATCTTTTGTAAGTTTTCCGTTCAATACATCCATACAAAGCTTTTTTTCATATTCTGAAACCCTATAGCCTTCCATTTCAACCGATGCCACAGCATTATTCAAAGCTCTTTCTTTTTCCTGCAATGATACTTGACGCATATTATGGAACTCCTCTCAAAATCTATAATAATAGTATATCACAGAAGCTTCATACAATCAAGATGTCAAAATGTTTTTTCAATTCATATCAAAAGATTTTATATGAAAGTGAAGAAATATGCTGCTTAAAATTTGACCAAAACAAGGGCTGTTGCCATACAGCCCCTGTCTTGCTATTTCACCTGAACAATCTTTATCCTGTCCGCGGAAATATTTGTGCCGCTTGTAACAATATCTTTTATTTTTACGACCTCCTCGTCCGTAAGTCCGTCGCTCCTGACGGTTATTGTGGCAGTGCTGTCATTAACATAAGCGCATAAATCCGGGAAGCCCTTTGCCTGTGCAATGCTTTCAATCTGACTTTCCTTTTCTATGTCCGCAGCCGCTTCAACGAGCTTTTCACCGGCAAGAGCTCTTGTTTTTTCGTCTATTTTTTCATCCGACGCCGTAGCCTTGAGCGACTCCATTGCGGAAGCGCGCGCCGACTCACGGTTCATTTTCGCATCCTCAAAATATCCCGTACCCTGCGTTACGCCGTTATCCTCTCCATCCGTGTCCTCGCTCTCGTCCGTTTCCTCCGCATCCGCAGCCTCGGACTCCGCGCTGTCGGTATCCTCCTCCGTAACCTCATTATTTGCAGATACCATTTCTGCCTCACCGAGTGTTTTTCCCGTTGCAACATAGCTTTCGTTGTCCTGTACCCTCACAGTATCCTGATATGACCAGTTAAGGTAACCCGCCATACCGATAAGCACCACAAGCGATGCCGCTATAATTTCTTTCTTTTTCAATATCATCATCTCATCTCCGCATTAATTATTGTTGCTGCCGCTGTACACACATACATGATTTGCCGCCGCGCCCGTCACGGCAGTGACAGCCTCTTTAATCGTCTGCTTTACGGACGGATCCCCTGCGCCGTCCGCAATCACAATCACACCCTTCACCTCCGGGTAAACCTTGCGCTTGACCACCACATCACCGCCCGATGTCACAATGCGCTCGCGTTCACCATCATATGCCAAGTCCTTTTCCATGGTTGACACATAGGAAATCATTACGGAAACGTGCCCCGCTCCGTCAATCTCTGAAAGTATTTCACTCAAGCGTTCCTCCTCTCCTAAGTATTGCGTGACCGCATTCTCATCCTTCTCCGTACCGCTCCCGGAAAGCAGTCCCGGAAGCGCTATAAATGCAATCCCAATTATTAATATTAAAACCATCAGGCGATTATTCCTGCTTTGAAGTAATTTTTTCAGCTCCGCCATAATTAACCTTCTTTACTCCGTAAATATCTCTCAGCCGCCCTATTGCGGCGTTATCTATATTCCCTCCGATAACAGTCATTTCCTCAATACCGCTGATTTTACCCGCGCTGTCAACGGAAACAACCGCGGAAACCTCGCATTCCGCTCCAAACTCATTTTTGAGCCTTTGTTCCGCATCCTCTTCAATTCTTTCCGTAAGCTCCTTTTTAATCTCCTCCATGAGCATCTGCGAGCCGTTCTCCGAGGTCCGCTCCGTCTCATACTTAAAGTCCTCAAAGACGTCTGTGCGCATAAGCTGCAAGAGAGGCTGACCGATACACATAACAACCACCAGTCCCGTAACAATCCCGACATATTTCGTCCAGCCCTTGGGCGTAAGTATTGTAACCACCGCCGATATTACCGACGCTGCCGCAATTGAAATAATGTATGCTTTCATAATCACTCTCCTAACCTGCCGCCGCTAAAATTATGCATATATTTATGAGAAACAGAACAGCCGTAAGAATTACGGTACCGAAAACCGATGTTACCGCCTCGCTCATTTCCCATATCATACCTGATATTCTCGGATCCGTAACCGGCTCAACCACCGCCGCACAAAGCTTTAAAAGCAGCTGCATAACGCCTATCTTAATAACAGGCACAACGCATATTCCCGCCATAATTATAATACCTGACACACCCACGGCATTTTTGAGAAGCTTTGCAGATGATATAACAGTGTCAAGCGTATCAGACAGAAATCCGCCCACAACCGGCACAAGACTTCCCACTGCGAATTTTATGGTTTTCGCTCCGACAGCGTCCAGCGCGGATGATGTAAAGCCGTAAATTGCATTTATACCCGTAAACAGGGTTATAACAAAAGCCATAAGCCATCTTGTGACCGATTTGATTATCTTTATAAAGCCGGAAATCTTAGTTTTATCCCCGACATTGCCCGCAACCGCCAGCACCGCCGAAAAGGTCATAAGCGGCACAAGGCAGCGCTCTATAACCAGCGACACCACATAAACGGCAGCTGACAGCACAGGCTCAAACGCCGCGGCGCTGACAGACTTACAGCAGGCGAACAGCGTAAGCATAAGCACAGGCGTAAGCTTATCCATAAACGAGGTCATGTGTCCGATCACCTCGGTTCCGTAAGACAAAGCAGTTGCAAAGCAGTTGAGGGCAAGCCCGCTTATAACCGTAAAGAACACAAAAAATGACGCTTTGCCGCCCTCATTATCACCTAAAGCGGAATTGAGCGTGCTCACGGTTGACGAAAGCATCGCCATTACCAGAATTGCCGCCGCGCCTGAGGAAAACGCTCTTATTTCCTGCATAACCCCATCAGACAGATTATTCAGTATATCAACCGGGTTAAGCGAGAATTTACCCGCCATAATATCCGATGCGGTGCTCTCAAATAAATCATATCCCTCTATAGACGGCACGTCAAAGGCGTGTACAGGGCAGCACAGCGCAAGCAGCAGCGCAAATATAAAAACGGAACATAACAGCTTTTTCATATCCCGTTCACCACCTTTACGCATAGCCGTAAAAACGATGTCATAACAGGCATTGTGAGCGCCAGAATGCATATTTTACCCGCGGCCTCAACCTTTGACGCGACCGCGTTCTCTCCGCTGTCACGCAGTATTTCTGCGGCAAACTGCGCTATGTATGCCATACCCGCCGCCTTGACCGCTATTGCAAAATATTTTATATCAACTCCGCATTCCTCCGTAAGCTCCCGCAGCTCGGAAACTATCCCTCCTGCTCCCTCCATTACCTGTGCAAGAATTATAACCGAGGTAACAAGCGATACCATCACCGCAAATTCGGGTCTTTCTTTCCGCACCGTAAGCGCCAGCATTCCCCCCATAAAGCCGATTCCCGCAATACGTATAAGCTCATTCATAGATTAAATATCCGCTTTACGGACTCGAACAGCTCGCCGATACGTTCCGTAAGGATAAACAGCACCACCACCAGCCCTGCAATCGTTATAAGCAGAGCCTGCTCATCCCTGCCGGCGCGTGAAAGCAGCTGATTCATTACCGCCACCACTATTCCGACACCCGCTATCTTGAAAATCAAATCAATGTCCATTTTTCACCTCATATTACAGCCAGTATTATAAAAATTCCGGCAAGCACGCCGCAGCTGCGGTAAACCCGCGCAAGCCTCGTATATTCATCTCCCGCGTTCTCAGCCAGCGGCCGTATAAGCTCAGATACGCGTTTTAAGGCCTTTTTCTGCCCGTCCACATCACTCATTCCAAGCTCGCTCCCAAGAGAGCTTATAACGCTTATATCCTCTTTTTTTAGGCATCCTTGTCCGGCGGCTTCCTTTGCTGCAAGTCCCCACGCGCTCCTTATACCCTTTCCTCAATAAGTGACGCGCACAAGCCGTACATCCCATACAGCCTTTGGTTATTATCTATCCTTGTGAATATCTCGCCAAGCTCATACCTTCCCAGTGTGATTTCCGTTTCAACAACCGACAGACTTGATTTAAATTCGTTTAAAAAATCCCGCCGTTTCCTCAGCCTGTCCGCTGAAATAAAGCCGTAATACGCGCATACAGAGCCGATAATAGCCGCGCCTATAAATTTAAGCATTGCTTTTTACGTCCTCCACCGTTCCCGCGCCGCAGCGCTTTGAAAGAGTTATTACGGTATCAAACATAGGCAGCAGCTCTTTTATGTGCTCCCGCTTCTGGAGCTGCGCCGTGTCCCTGCCGTGGATCGAAGCTATAACGGCAACACCGCTGTTCATGATATTTTGTATCGCCTCCGCATCGCTTATCGTTCCTATTTCATCCGTAACAATGACATCGGGAGACATTGACCTCAGCAACATAAGCATCGCCTTATCCTTCGGACAGTTGTCCATTACCGCGGTAGTGATACCCAGATCAAACGGGCTTTTCCCGCGGTACATTGCCGCAAGCTCGCATCTTTCATCCGCTATCGCGACCGCAAAGCCCATATATGAAAGCTTTCTTGCTATATCTCTTAAAAGCGTTGTTTTCCCCGCGCACGGCGGTGATACAACGAGGGTGTTAAGCGGTCTGCCATCGCGCACAACCGAGCCTATAACCTCCTTTGACGCGTCCTTGATCTCATTTGCAATTCTTATATTCATAGCGGAAATATTTTTTATAAATTCGACATTCCCATTATCCGTAACGGCTGTTCCGGCAATACCTACGCGGTGTCCTCCTTCAATTGTGATATATCCGTTTCTTATTTCCTCCTTCACCGAATACAGTGACGATTTAGTTATTCTCTCAAGCATTTCATCCATCATGCTCTGATTTATGATAACGGCTCCGGCAGAGCACCGTGAAAGCACCGATTTAGGTGTCAGATAATAATCCCCGTCGGGATACCTTATCGTAAACGGCTTTCCCACAATCAGTCTCATCTCCGTTGCTTCGTCCGGATTTACATTACAGGTGTATCTTCTGACAGCTGCCGGAAGAATGCTTAAAAGCTCCCTCCCCTTTGCG
>JBJEFT010000306.1:0-6033 GCA_051874315.1 Candidatus Ornithomonoglobus sp. | reverse complement strand
CACGAAAAAGATATTGAAATCATAATAAAAGCGATAACCGAACACAACGGTTCGGTTATCGCAAAGTATGTGTCTGTCGGTAGATTTTGATACAAATATACGAAATTATCGGTTGTTTGGAAGTTACCCCCCCGGGGTATGGCGGCTTGGTGAAAATTAATTACTATGCCAATAGCCTCGCATCATTTCATCGTCGTTTTTATCCGATAATGTGCCGGTTTAAAAATACTTTCGTGATTTATCTGCATTTTTCGTTTAAGGCATCCCGCAACCCGCAATTCAATCTATGAGAGAAAATAATACTCGTACATTTTATTCAAAAGCTCCTCGTTTAACTCGTATTCGCCCGTGTCCGGCAGAACGGTGTCAACTCCGCAATACGGACACATAGCCGTCCCGAATGTGTCTGTGACATACTCCTCGATTTCGCTTGACGGATATATTTTCCCACATTAAAAGCAGCCGCACAAATCACATGACGCAAGCTCCGGCTGATTGTTTGCGCTGAATTTATGTATTCTCTCAAGCCATTCGTCACGGTTTTTCTTGTCAAACATTTTTTCTTATCCTCCGCGCTCATTTTTACGGATTTTATCATAACATCGACGCCGAGCGACTGCTTTAGTTTTTCTCTGCTTCCCGACACGTCAACCCATTTCAGCGATATAAAACAAATTTTGATATATCACTTTTCAATCATATTTACCGAAAAATTTTGAAATCCTCAACATCTTTTTAAACTGCCATTTTGTTTCCTACTTTTATTGGACACAGTAATTTGTATGTATTATCAATAATACCCCTCGCCATCGCAGACTCTACAGATGCGCTCACCGTCACATATTACGCAGGTTTCACTGCCGTTTCCATAGTTTGCTCTGCCATTTCCGCCGCAACCCTCACATTTGCCGCTTCCTCTGCAGGCCTTGCATTCGGTTTTACCGCCCTTAACGTGCGGCGCACCGTTACCTTGGAAGAAATTTATGCCCTCCGGCACAGCAAGTACAACGCGCCATTTAACTATGTCATCCTGACCCGATGCGTTATTCGTGTTTGCTGCAAAAACAGCAAGCTCAGCCGTATAACCGTCTTTTTTATAGGTCTGATGATACATCTCGTTATCCTCGCTCGTTGATATTTTTTTGACGGTGTAACCCATGTCCTTCAGTGCTTCTCCGTATGTAACAATAGACGAGCCCATTTCCTTCGTTGACGCAGCATAGTCATAAGTATAATAACTGAAAGTCTGACCGTTGTCCTCCGTTACTCTGGAATGTATTGAAGCCAAATATTCCGCATGCGGTTTAATTGTATCTTGTCTTCTTTTATTGTAGCTCATGTTATAACCTCCCTATGTAGTCTTAATTTTTCATTTATTCGTCCTGCTTTATTTTAATTTCAAAAGTTGACGCGGAGATATACCCATTGACCGTTATTTTGTATGTGCCGTCCGCTGATTTTCCGATAAAAATTTTACATCTAATCTTATACAGTTAACGCATCGGGTTTTAGCTCTTCTCTTACACGCATAAGAATTTTTCCGAGATGATCCTCACCTATTCCTGTTTTCATATTAACGTCCCAATATGTATCTCTCCATTTATTGCCTTCTATCAGCCCCTGTTCGCCTGCCGCAAGAAGCTTTTGAGCAAGTTCGGGATTTTGCTCAAACTTTGCCTTGACAATTTTCATACATCAGTCCTAACTTGATTTCCTCCCAATCCGCTCGGAGCTGTACTTTCCTTCCGCGCTTCTTTGCTATATTCGGAGTCAATCTGCAAAATTTCATACGCTCCTCATTGTCAAGCGTCTTCTGCACCTGAAATGCCGCTTCCGCATTACCCCATCTTTGCCAGCTTTCTGTACACATAATCCTCCGATGCAGGCATAAATATGCCCTTATCCGCGTTAACTGCGTCCTTAGCCGTCTGAATCAACTTCAAATGTGCTGTTGTCGGCGTGTTGAATGATCCGCCAAGCGATACTATTTTCTTACTATTTATTAATTACTGCGCCTTTCTATGTTAGATCTTATAAGCACGTTCACCGTATTTACGTATCCATTTCTCATCCTCCGTACAGCATCCGTCACATAAATCGTCTGCTATTTCGAGAAGTGTACGTTTCAATTCCAGATTTCGTTTCCATTTCTCTTCAATTTTATTATACCCTAGCCATGCACCGAGGATATTTCCCGTTACCGCGCCGGTAGAGTCGCTGTCGCCGCTGTGATTTACCGCTGCAATGATTCCATTTGAAAAGTCCCCGCAGTATCGCAGACTGCAATACACCGCAATGGCAAGCGTTTCCTCCGCAATCCAGCCTTCACCCAACGTTTGGATATTTTCTATATCAGTTCTGCTGTTTTCCGAAAGGCTGACCGCTTTATCTATCAGCTCTCTTAATTTCGGCAGATATACCGCTTCGGCAAATATGCCTGACACGACATTCACCGCGTCGAGAACAATGCTTTTAAGCGTAACCACACTTGCTTCATCCCTATATGCCGCAGCATGAACAGTATATGCCAATACAGCCGCCGGTATATAACCCAGAGGATGCCCGTGAGTAATTGCTGCAATCTCTGCACCCAGCTTAGCCGACTCCATATGGTTTAAACCGCATAATCCCGCCGGAGCAGCCCTCACGACGCCGCCGCAGCCCTTACTATTGTTAATCGGTTTTTCTATACATCCCATTTTACCCGCTATCAGTGCATTCAAGCAGGTCGTACCGGGCGCTCGGCGGACGTGCAGCTCTGGAATATCATAAAGCCATGTTTCCGGCTTCTCTAACTGCTTATTCCCTGTCTGAGTGGCAAGCCAGTCAATATATGCTTTGTACACATACGCTTGTATAGGTTTGTTTTCTCCGCTCAGCTTATTTTCTGTTTCTCCCAAAAGTATTCCGTTAGCGGTAAACAAAGTCATCTGCGTATCATCTGAAACGAGCGCCAAGCCCTCTTCAAAATCAAGAGAGTAGTCACATATACCATCAGCACCACGGCTTTTCAGTATTTCTTCATATGTCATAAATTCCACAGGATACCCAAGCGCATCACCTGCCGCTCCGCCGAGTAAGCAGCCTCGAATTCTGTCACGTTTTTCTACCACAGTATATCAACCTCCTAAATCCAAGCTGTTTTGTTCAACATTCAATATTTTGTATCTCAAAAACCTCTCTGCTAACTGTTTCGGAACTCAGAATTTACAGACGATTTAATCATTTTTCCCTCGCTTTTCCCTATCCTCGTCAATTCGCTTTTTCCAATCGGCGCCAAGCGGAGCGCCGCAGGCGCGGACATGGCTTATCGCGTCGCTCATAACGTCATAATTAAGCGCGGTCCCTTCTTTATCGGCGCGATAGTCAACCGTAAAATCGCGGTTTATACCTATTTTTGCGCCTATTTTCGCGGAGTCGATATTTGCGCCGAGAAACAGGAACTCCCAGCCGTACTTTTCCTTTTGACGTTCAATCATTTTTTTAACCTTGTCGTAATTGTAACGGCGGCTCGCGTTCTCCATACCGTCCGTCGTGATTATAAACAGCGTCTTTTCGGGCACGTCCTCATCGCGCACATACTTATGCACATTTCCGATATGGTGTATCGCGCCGCCGACAGCGTCAAGAAGCGCGGTACAGCCGCGGACGTAATACTCCTTGTCGGTCAGGTCGCTGATTTTGTCAATCGGCACGCGGTCATGGATAACCTCGCACTCGTTGTCAAACAGCACAGTCGAAATAAGTACCTCGCCCTCTTCTTTTTTCTG
This sequence comes from Candidatus Ornithomonoglobus sp., assembly GCA_051874315.1. Taxonomy (GTDB): domain Bacteria; phylum Bacillota; class Clostridia; order UBA1381; family UBA1381; genus Ornithomonoglobus. The sequence goes on along the minus strand of JBJEFT010000306.1, from coordinate 2,263 downwards.
CTTTTTAAGCATTGAGTTGTAGCCGCCGATGGTGTCGCCTTCAAGCCCTGCCATCGAACCGCTTCTGTCGAGAATAAACACAATTTCCGTTAAGTTCTTTTTCATTTTGATTACCTCACTTTCATTTGATGTCTTTATTGTACATCAAACGAAAACGCAGGAGGTCGCTTGCGAAGCGACAAATTTACGCGCCGATAAGCGGCTGGTCGAACGCGAAAAGCACCTCGTTAATTTCAAATATGTTATAGTTTCCGCGCTCGATAAAATACTCAAGTATAATATCGAATTTACTGCTGCGCGTGAGGGAATAGCCCGCCCTGCCAATTAAATCGCGCGTTGTGTCCAAATCAAGCTCCAGTGCGACAGCGAACGCCGCCGCCGTGACCTTGCTCGGCTTATACTGCGGATTGCTCCTTATTTTTGAAAACAGCTTGCGGTCGATATTCGCCTTTTTATACACCTGCGCGTCGGTCATACCGCTTTTGTCAATCAGGTCGAGCAAATATTCCGAAAAGGATTTATCTATATTTCGGAGTAAATCATTTATATTTTCGTCTCTCGCCGCGCCCCGCAACGGCATAGGCGCACGCGGGAAAGAAAATGCTTCCGTTTGCCTTCGGTACGCGTAGTCCTCTTCAACCACAAGACGCTCGTCTATGTACTCTTGAACCTGCGAAAACAGCTTCGCGCTTATTTCAAAGGCGCGCTTATCGTAGACGACGAGGTATATATCCATTTCGTTGTTTTCGAGAAAATCCATAATCGCGCTTGTCGCGACACGCAGAGCCTCATTTTTCGGATAGCCGTAAATTCCCGATGAAATCAGCGGAAACGCGATTGATTCTATTTTATTCTCTTTCGCAAGCTCCAAGCTCGACTTATAACAGGAATAAAGCTGCTCCTCCTCTCTATTACCGCCGCCGCGATATATCGGTCCGGGCGTGTGAATTATGTACTTCGCCTTTAAATTATAGCCCTTTGTAATAACCGCCTGCCCCGTTTCGCAGTATCCGATTTCGGCGCATTCCTTTTCAAGCTCGTCATAGCCCGCCGCGGAAAATATCGCTCCGCACACTCCGCCGCCGGGCATAAGACGTTCGTTCGCCGCGTTGACTATCGCGTCAACGTCCGTCTTTGTTATGTCCGCGCGTATTATTTTAAACGGCATAATTATTTCCTCCCTTGATTTATTTGCTAAAATATATATTTGCCTTTGCTAAACATTCGTTGCCTTTTCCTCCGATTTCAATTTTATTCCAATCGTTCTCGCTTCCCTTGTAATATATATCTTTCAAATTGACATCCCCAAACGCGCCCGAGCACATGCTTGTTACGCTGTCGGGAATTGTTACGCTCGTTAACTGCCGGCATCTGAAAAACGCATGGCCGCCTATGCTTGTTACGCTGTCGGGGATTGTTACGCTCGTTAAGCTTTCGCAGCCACAAAACGCCCTGTAGCCTATTTCCACCCCATCAGGAAGTGTTATGCTCGTTAAGCTTCCGCATCTCTCAAACGCACTGTGACCTATGCTTGTTACGCTATCGGGAATTGTCACGCTCGTTAAGCTTTCGCAGCCGCAAAACGCGCACTCGTCTATGCTTGTTACGCCCTCGGGAATCGTTATACTCGTTAGGCTTTCGCAGCCGGAAAACGCACTGTAGTCTATTTCCGTTACGCCCTCGGGAATTACATATTGCATATCGTGAGCAGCAGGATATCTAATCAATATTGTTTTAACTTTGTTGAATAAAACCCCGTTAATTGTGCTATAGTGTTGATTGTTTTCATCTACAGTTATACTCGTTAAGCTTTTGCAATCCCCAAACGCGTAGTTGCCTATGCTTGTTACACTGTTTGGAATCGTTATGCTCGTTAATCTTTCGCAGCGGGAAAACGCATTACGACCTATTTCCGTCACGCTGTCCGGAATCGTTACGCTCGTTAAGCCTACGCATCTTACAAACACGCCGTCCGCAATAATACGGCAGCCATTTTTAATTTTACATTCCTTTATATACAGTTTGGCATTTATCAGACAATTATTTATATACAACACTCCGTTTTCCCAATTTGTATCATCATTATAATATTTTGTGCCGGAAAACGCTTTCCCAGCCTATGCTCGTTACGCTGTCGGGAATTGTTACGCTATTTAAGCTTTCGCAGCCATGAAACGCATATCCGCCAATACTTGTTACGCTGTCAGGGATTGTTACACTCGTTAAGCTTTTGCAGCCTTCAAACGCGCGCTCACCTATTCTT
>JBJEFT010000305.1:0-6060 GCA_051874315.1 Candidatus Ornithomonoglobus sp. | reverse complement strand
CGATATCATAAGCCCAGCCGTCGCCGCCGAAGATCCACATTGACTTCTTAGCAAGGTATTCCTTGTCAGCCAATACGTTCTTAGCATCCTCTGAATTTACGTTAGCGATTGCCTTAATAAGCTCCTGTGTCGGAACAGCGTTGCACTTGCTGCAATCCTTTGTCTCGATGAACTTATCAAATGCAGCCTTAACGTCTGCGTCTGTTTCAGCTATCTTTTCAACCTTAGCGATCGTCTGTGTTCTGATTGTATCCTGAGCGATAAACATACCAAGACCGAACTCAGCGTTATCCTCAAAGAGTGAGTTAGCCCAGGCAGGACCGTGACCCTCAGCGTTTGTTGTATACGGGTTTGACGGACATGAACCGCCCCAGATCGATGAACAGCCTGTAGCGTTTGCAAGATACATTCTGTCGCCGAAGAGCTGTGTAACGAGCTTAGCGTACGGTGTCTCACCGCAGCCTGCGCATGCGCCTGAATACTCAAGATACGGCTTCTTGAACTGTGAACCCTTTACCTTTGTTTCCGGGAACTTGTCAAGAACCTCTGCCTTTTCGCTGAGCTTTGTAGCGAAATCAAATGAAGCCTGCTGATCAAGCTGAGTATCGAGCATTTCCATAACGAGTGTGTCAGCCTTGTTGTTGCCCGGACATACGTTAGCGCATGAGCCGCAGCCTGTACAGTCAAGAACCGAAACAGCCATTGTGTAATAGAGACCGTCGAGCTGCTTAGCCGGAGCGTACTTGATGCCTTCCGGAGCGTTGTCAAGCTCTTCCTTGGTAAGAACTACCGGACGTACGCAAGCGTGCGGACATACGAATGAACACTGACCGCACTGGATACATGTATCCGGATTCCATGACGGAACCTTTACAGCGATACCGCGCTTCTCAAATGCTGCTGAGCCTGACGGAACCTCGCCGTTCTGATACTTAACGAAGTCTGAAACCTTAAGCTTTGCGCCCTGGAATGCGTTGATCGGAACAAGAATGTTGTTAACGTAATCGATGAGCTCGCCCTCGCCGTCGTGATGGATTGCGATATCCTCATCCTCACAGTTCTTCCAGCTTTCGGGAACGTCTACCTTAACAACCTGCTGCGCGCCTGCGTCGATAGCATCCCAGTTCATCTTAACGATAGCTTCACCCTTCTTAGCATATGAATGCTCTGCAGCTTCCTTCATGTATCTGATAGCGTCATCTGACGGAATAATATCAGCGAGCTTGAAGAATGCTGACTGGAGAACGGTGTTGATTCTGTTTCCGAGACCGATTTCAAGACCGATCTTAACACCATCGATTGTGTAGAACTGAATGTTGTTCTCTGCGATATATCTCTTTACCTGACCCGGAAGGTGCTTGTCAAGCTCTTCGCCTGTCCATGAACAGTTAAGGAGGAATACGCCGCCCGGCTTAACATCCTGAACCATCTCATACTGACGTATGTATGATGCCTTGTGACAAGCAACGAAGTCAGCCTTGCTTACGAGATATGTTGAAGTGATCGGAGCATGACCGAAACGGAGATGTGAGCATGTAAGACCGCCCGACTTCTTTGAGTCATAGTCGAAGTAAGCCTGTACGTTCATGTCTGTGTGGTCACCGATGATCTTTACTGAGTTCTTGTTTGCGCCTACAGTACCGTCTGCGCCAAGACCCCAGAACTTACAGCTCTTGATGCCTGCCGGTGTTGTATCCGGATTCTCGCCGATCGGGAGTGAGAGGTTAGTAACATCATCCTCGATACCTACTGTGAAGTGCTTCTTTTCTGTGTTCTTATATACAGCGATGATGCATGCAGGAGTTGTATCCTTTGATGCAAGACCGTAACGGCCTGCGTATACGTCTACATCCTTAAATTCGCTTTCCTGAAGAGCTGCAACAACATCGAGATAAAGCGGCTCGCCCAGAGCGCCCGGCTCCTTTGTTCTGTCAAGAACAGTTACCTTCTTTACTGTCTTAGGAATAACGTCAACGAGGTGCTTAACCGAGAACGGTCTGTAAAGTCTTACGCATACAAGACCTACCTTGTCGCCCTTTGCGTTGAGGTAATCAACTGTTTCCTTGATTGTATCGCATACGCTGCCCATAGCGACGATGATCTGCTCAGCGTCCTCTGCGCCGTAGTAGTTGAAGAGCTTATAGTCTGTGCCGATCTTCTCGTTTACCTTGTTCATGTATTCCTCAACAACCTCAGGAATTGCGAGGTAAGCGCTGTTGCATGCCTCACGAGCCTGGAAGAATACGTCGCCGTTCTGAGCTGTACCGCGCTGTGCCGGATGCTCAGGATTGAGTGATGAACGTCTGAACTCGTTTATCGCATCCCAGTCTACCATCTCTGCGAGATCGTTGAAATCCCAGCAAGCTACCTTCTGGTACTCGTGTGATGTTCTGAAGCCGTCAAAGAAGTGCAGGAACGGGATTCTGCCCTTGATTGTTGAAAGGTGAGCAACAGCTCCGAGGTCCATAGCCTCCTGCGGATTTGTTGACGCAAGCATTGCAAAGCCTGTCTGACGGCATGCCATAACGTCGCTGTGGTCACCGAAGATTGAGAGCGCGTGTGAAGCTATACAACGTGCCGATACGTTAAATACGCACGGAAGCTGCTCACCTGCGATCTTGTACATGTTCGGGATCATAAGAAGAAGACCCTGTGATGCGGTATAAGTAGTTGTAAGAGCGCCTGCTGTAAGTGAGCCGTGAACGGCACCTGCAGCGCCTGCCTCTGACTGCATCTCAACAACCTTAACCTCGTTGCCGAAGATGTTCTTCATACCGGCAGTAGCCCATTCGTCTGTTACTTCAGCCATTGTTGATGACGGAGTAATCGGGTAGATAGCAGCAACGTCTGTGAACGCATATGAAGCATAAGCGGCAGCGTTGTTACCATCCATGGTTTTCATTTTTCTTGCCATTAGTAGTTCCTCCTATAACATTTTAAGTTCTTTTAAATGAAAAGAGCTTTTTGTACCTTTGAGGATTATTATACATAAAATCATATGAATAAATAACCCTTTGCATACTTACATATATATTATCATTTTTTTTATTAAAAATCAAGACCTTTTGTCATAAAAAACAAGAATTTACTAAAAATTCAGAAAATCAGTAATAGAATTTTCAATTTTAGCGCATAAACGTCTATAGAATGTTGTTTTCCGTGACAGCATACATGAGAAACGGCCAGACAACGCATATCGTTTCATAAGAAGGAACCGGACACATGAGTTGAGCAGTTTTTCAAAAAACAATAAAATAATACCGTAATAGATAAGCTTACATGCAAGAGCGGAGAGTCGCAAAAAATACACATCCTTTCAAACTTAGGTTACTATTCAGCTATTATACAGGTATCGGTCATTATCTCCGGCGCTCCGCACCCTTCTCACCGCCATGCGCCTCCGATAACAACCGATACATATATAGCTGAATAGTAACAAACCTAGTGCTTTTATTCTTTGCAAAGAAACAATGTATAACCGTGTAAATATTTGCGAACAAATGAAAAATTAGTGTTGACAAACAATAAAATATGTAGTATAATATCTCATTGTAGTAAGTATCGGAAACGGTACAAATGTAATACGGTAGGAGGAATCAACAAAATGGAAAGAAGAGGAAATATGATGGATTACAGGCCCGACATCAAGGTTGTCGACGCGACGATCAGAGACGGTGGTCTTGTAAACAACTTTTTCTTTGAGGATCAGTTTCTGAAGGATCTTTACGAAACAAACATCAAGGCAGGCGTCGACTACATGGAGTTCGGCTATAAGGCTTCAAAGGAGCTTTTCAACCGCGAGGAATTCGGCGACTGGAAGTTCTGTGATGAGGAATCGATCAGAAGAATTGTAGGCGACAATAACAGTAATCTTAAAATTGCTGTTATGGCGGACGTAGGCAGAACGGATTTTGAAAAGGATATTATTCCGAAGAGCGAAAGCGTTATCGATCTTATAAGAGTTGCTACTTATATACATCAGATGCCGGCGGCTCTTGAGATGATCGAATACTGCCACAGGATGGGCTATGAAACATCATGCAATATCATGGCCGTTTCAACCGCGCGTGAGAGCGACATTGACCAGGCGCTTGAGCTTCTGGGCAAAAGCTCGGTAGACGTTATTTATCTTGTAGACAGCTACGGCTCACTTTACCCTGAGCAGGTCCGCGAGCTTACGCTTAAATATCAGGCGGTAGCGGACAAGTACGGCAAGAAGATAGGCGTACACGCTCACAACAATCAGCAGCTCGCATTTGCAAACACGATCGAGGCATGCTCATACGGCGCAAGCTACCTTGACGGCACAATGAGCGGAATGGGCAGAGGCGCGGGCAACTGTATGATGGAAATGCTTATGGGCTTTTTAAAGAACCCTAAGTACAAGATAGTTCCTGTTCTCAGGTTTGTGGAAACACAGATCACAAAGCTTAAGGACGAAGGCGTGGTATGGGGCTATGATGTTCCGTATCTCTGCACAGGTATTCTTAATGTGCACCCGCGTTCGGCAATAGCCGCGACAAAGGAACACAACAGGAATTACACCGATTTCTATATCGGTCTCTGGGACAAGGAATGATCCGAATAATATAAATGAATAAAATTACAGCTCCTGCGGATACTAAGGGTATCGAACGAAAGGAGCTGTTTTTTTATATGAATCAGAAGCTCGGGAAACAGACGGTGGTATTCGGAAAGCCGCCGGTCATAATCTCCCATGCCGCCGTGGTGGGCGCAAAGGAGGGCGAGGGCCCGCTTAAGAATGATTTTGATATGATAGTGTCGGACGACAAAATGGGAAAGCCGTCGTGGGACCTTGCGGAGGGCGCGTTCCAGAAGGCGGCGGTTGAGCTGGTGCTGAGAAAGGCAGGACTGAAAAATGACGATATGGGCTATATATTTTCGGGTGATCTGCAGAACCAGTGCGTCGCGACGCACTACGGGATAAGAGATACAAATATTCCGTTTTACGGACTGTACGGCGCCTGCTCAACCATGATAGAGAGCTTGTCTATAGGCTCTCTGCTTGTGGCGGCGGGCTACGCTGAAAAAACACTGTGCCTTACCTCAAGCCATTTCTGCAGCGCCGAAAAGCAGTACAGAAATCCGCTTGAATACGGCGGACAGAGAACGCCCTCTGCGCAGTGGACGGTTACGGGAAGCGGCGCGGTCATTCTTTCATCGGCAGGCAAGGGACCCGTCGTAACGCATGTGACAACGGGCCGTATAGTGGACAGGGGCGTTACCGATATAAGCAACATGGGCGCGGCAATGGCGCCAGCGGCGATAGATACGCTTGTTTCGCATTTTCGTGATACCGGCTTTAAGCCGTCCGATTATGACCTTATCCTAACAGGAGATTTAGGCACGATAGGCTCGGAAATACTGCGCGATCTCATAAAGCGCGAGGGCTATGATATGGAGGGCCGTCACAGGGACTGCGGAAAAATGATATATGATATTGAGGGACAGGATGTGCATGCCGGAGCAAGCGGCTGCGGCTGCTGCGCGGCTGTGCTGTGCGGTCATATATTAAAGGAAATGGAGCGCGGGAAATACCGCCGCATTCTGGTGGCGGCAACGGGCGCGCTTATGAATCCGCTGACGGTTGAGCAGGGGGAGAGCATTCCCTCGATCTCACATGCCGTGGCAATAGAAATGAGGTAGTACAGATGGATTATGTAAAAGCATTTATAATAGGCGGACTTATATGCGTAATAGGTCAGATACTGATAGATAAAACAAAGCTCACTCCCGCGAGAATACTTGTCATCTATGTCGTTGCGGGAACGTTCCTTGAGCTGTTCGGGATATACAAGCCGCTTTCGGAGTTTGCCGGAGCCGGCGCGTCGGTCCCGCTTACGGGTTTCGGCTCAAATCTATGTAGGGGTGTTATAAAAGCCATAAATGAAAAGGGCTTTTTAGGCGTTATAACCGGAGGACTTACCTCCGCCGCCGCGGGAGTGTCCGCCGCGCTGCTGTTCGGCTTCCTTGTGGCGCTCATTTTCAAGTCGAAGCCGAAAAAATAATTTAGGAAAATATGTTGAAAATTGTATATAA
>JBJEFT010000304.1:0-1648 GCA_051874315.1 Candidatus Ornithomonoglobus sp. | reverse complement strand
ATCTGCTGAAAGTCTTATTATGCTTTTGATGCCTCTTTTTACATCGGTACTTTCTTTGACATAAAGGACAAAGCCCTCCATTTCAATATTCCCCTTTGTAAACTGTACGAGGACTCTTGAGCCGGGACGTACAGTGTCCTTTAGCTCCTGCGGTATTCTATAATCAAATACGCGGTCTACAGCCCGTGTCGGATGATTGACTATGACCCCGGCATACATCAGAAATCATCGTCCTCAAGCTCCGCATCGTCTATCTTTGCGGCAGCAGCGGCAAGCGCCGAATCAAGGAGGCTCATTTCCTCATGGGAATCTTCATCTTCCTGCTGAGGCTCCTCCGGTGCTTTTTCAGACTGAATTTCCGTAATTCCCTTTTCCAGCTGCATTATTGCTTCAAACTTTTCTTCCTCGTATTCCTTCGCCTTCTCAATCGCCTCCGAGCGGACATAGCCGACTATGCCGTCTGCAATCTCGTTTACAGCCTGAGTTACCGGCTTTTCAAGGGTCGGATCATAGCCGCTGCCGTCAGGAGCTGCCTCCTCGGCCGCCTTTCTCTCGAGACCGATCATTCTAGCTCTCTTTGCCACCATTGACACCAATGTATAACGGCTGTCAACACAGCGATCCAATTCTGTAATTCCCGGTTTTATAATCATAATATTTTCCTCCTGATATATTAGTCCAGCTTTTCATGAATAAGCGCGGCGATCATTTCCTGCTCCGCGCGCTTTTTGTTGAGGTATGCCATGACCTCATGCACACAAACCTCCAGATTATCGTTTATTATCTGCGTTGTATATTTATCAGCCTGGGTGAGCTCCCAGCGTGTGTTTTCAAGCCTTTGCGCGATCTCCTCATCCGTTTCACGTCCTCTTGTCACAAGACGTTCCTTAAGCACCCGCATTGACGGCGGAATAAGAAAAATCAAAACTGCCTCAGGAAAAAGCTTCTTTACCTGAAGCGCGCCCTGCGGCTCAATTTCAAGCATGACATCCTTTCCCTCATTGAGCAGCTTTTTTACCGATTCTCCCGGAGTGCCATAGTAATTGCCGTTATACTTTGCATATTCAAGCATTTCCCCGTTTGCGATCATGCTTTCAAATTTATCGAACGTGACATAGTGATACGTCTCGCCCGGTACCTCGCCCACCCGACATTCACGGGTTGTCGCCGAAACGGAAAGGTGCAGCTCCTGCTCTTTTTCAAGGAGCGCCTTACATACCGTTCCCTTTCCGGTTCCCGAAGGACCCGAAAGCACAAAAAGGATTCCTTTCTTCTGCATCAGTCATTTCCTCCTTTATCGTCACTGTCATCAAATTCAGCCGGATCATATTCACCGTCAAGCCTTTGTGCAAGCTTTTCAGGGATTATCGCCGACAGAACTATGTGTCCCGAATCCATAACTACAACAGAGCGTGTTTTTCTTCCGTAGGTCGCGTTGACCAGTATTCCCCTGTCCTCCGCCTCCCGGATAAGCCGCTTTATCGGAGCGCTGTCCGGGCTTACCACCGAAACGACACGATTGGCGGAAACCATGTTCCCGAAGCCGATATTTATTAATTTCATGTTACACCTTATTCTATATTCTGTATCTGCTCTCTCAGTTTCTCTATCTCGCCCTTCAGCTCCACAACTATCTTTGCCGTTTCAA
>JBJEFT010000303.1:0-6095 GCA_051874315.1 Candidatus Ornithomonoglobus sp. | reverse complement strand
TTTGAAAAAATTCGACCTCAACGCCAAGCTCCTCCGCTTTTTTTGAGATCTGCTTTTCCAGTCCGGCAAGCGTATTTGTACCGTAAATTCCCGGCTCCCGTATTCCGAGCATATTTAGATTTACACCGTTTATAACCAGAAATTTCTTCATATCTTGTCTATCTCCTTGATTAATTCATCTACTATCTGAGCTTCGGGAACCTTTCGCAGAATTTCTCCCTTTTTAAATATCATTCCGACACCCTTTCCGCCGGCAATGCCGATGTCCGCGTCACGCGCCTCGCCGGGGCCGTTTACTATGCAGCCCATAACGGCAACCTTGATATTTTTATCCACTCCCTCAAGTCTCTTTTCAACCTCGGAGGCTATGCCAATAAGGTCAATTTCCGTTCTGCCGCAGGTCGGGCAGGAAACAAATTCAATTCCTTCCTTACGCAAGCCGCACACGCGCAGAATATCCTTTGCCGCGTATACCTCGCGCACCGGATCGGCGGTAAGGGATACGCGCATAGTATCGCCTATGCCCTCATTGAGCAGAGTACCTATTCCGATGCTTGACTTTATTGTACCCATTCTCTCCGTTCCCGATTCCGTTACTCCTATATGGAGCGGAATATCGCATTTTTCGGAGAATTTACGGTAAGCGTCAAGCATAACGGGAACATTTGAGATCTTTATCGATACCACCATATCCGTAAAATTCACATCGTCAAGAATTTCTATATGACCCATCGCGCTTTCCACAAGCGCATCGGCAGTTGCTCCGCCGTACTTTTCCAGCAGCCTCTTTTCGAGGGAGCCGCCGTTTACGCCTATTCTTATGGGAATACCCTTTGCCTTTGCCGCGTCCGCGACAAGCTTAACCTTATCACGGCTTCCGATATTGCCCGGATTTATTCTCACCTTATCAATTCCGTTTTCTATGCACTTCAAGGCAAGGCGGTAATCAAAATGAATATCGGCGACAAGCGGAATGTGGATCTGCTTCTTAATATCCGCAATCGCCTCCGCCGCCTCCATATCCGGCACAGCCACACGGATCAACTCACAGCCCGCTTCCTCAAGGCGCAGTATCTGAGCCGCGGTTGCCGCCGCGTCGCGCGTATCGGTATTGCACATCGACTGTATTACTATCGGATTTTCTCCTCCGATTTTAACCCCGCCGACATTTACTTCTCTTGTAGGTCTTCTGTTCATAATATCACCCTTTAATTAACTTTACTATGTCATTATACGAAACAAACACTATCAGCGCTATCAGCAGCATAAAGCCTATAGCGTGAACGATCCCTTCCTTCTCCGGCGGTATTCTTCTGCGGCTTATAAGCTCTATTATCATAAAGAACAGTCTTCCGCCGTCCAGCGCCGGGATCGGCAGCAGATTGAACACGCCGAGATTTATCGTAAGCAGCGCCGTAAGCTCCAGAACATACAGCCAGCTGTAGCTTCCGCTGTTCACGGCGGTATTCACCTCCGTTACAACGCCTACCGGACCGCTCATCTGATCCATTCCGATTTTCCGCGTTACCATCTGCCATAAGGAATTGTATACAAGCTTTACAACAAACTTGGTCTCGTTCCATGCCTGCGGGATGATATTTGCTATCGTTATATCCTCACGCGCAGGGTAAAAGCCTATAATAAGCTGCTGTACGGTCTCGGTTGTTCCAACCTTTTCCTCATCCTTTACGAACTTCTCACTGTACGGAACAAACTCCTCAGAATCCTCTCTGCCGTTTACAACGCTTACCGCCTTCATGCCCTCCTCGGTATACTCATAGGTAACAACATTTTCCGACGGGCGGAATACCGTGTGTATTTTCTCACCGTCACGCTTTAGGACAAGCTCATATTCCTCGCCCGCTTCAAAATCATCCTTATACAGCGATATATCCGAATAAAAGCTCACATGCTTTCCGTTTATTTCAATTATTTTATCGCCCGGCATAAGTCCGGCATCCTCAATATAGCTGCCCGGCACAACGCTGTCTATAACGTTTGTGCTGACAGGCGACATGAACGGAATTATAACCAGAAACAGCAAAAAGCCTAATATTATATTAAATATTCCTCCCGCGGCGACAACAATAATTCTCTGCCAGCACGGACGGTTTGAAAAGGCTCTCGGATCCTCCGATGCCTCATCCTCCCCCTCAAACCTGCAGTAGCCGCCGAACGGAATACATCTTAACGAATACTGTATTTCAGATTTTTTGCTGTGCCATATCGCAGGCCCGAAGCCTATTGAGTATTCAAGAATTTTGAAATTCATAAGCTTGGCTGTTATAAAGTGTCCGAACTCGTGAAGTGAAATCATCACAAGGAACATTAATATTGTTACAATAGCAGTAACCACTACAATATCCTCCTTAACCGGCAAATTTACTCTTTACGATCTCCCTTGCCTCTTTATCGGCATTATAAATATCCTCCAGCGCAGGATTAATTATTGTCTTATGCTGCTCCATCGCATACGCGATCGCGTCCGTTATTCCGAGATATGAAAGCTTACCCTGCATAAACAGCTTTACAGCCTCCTCATCCGCGCTGTTAAACACTGTTGCAAGCGTGCTGCCGCCGAACTCTCCGGCGCGCCCCGCCTGCTTTGCAAGCTCCAGAGCATAAAAGGTCTCCGTGTCCGGCTCGTCAAAGGTCAGAGTGCCGCAGCCGATCAGATCAAGCTCGTTGTCCGGTATTGACAGTCTTTGCGGATATGTCAGCGCGAACTGGATCGGCAGCCGCATATCCGGCGCTCCCAGCTGCGCGATAACCGCGTTATCCGTGAACTCCACCGCGGAATGCAGTATGCTCTGGCGGTGTATCAGCACCTTTATCTTATCTACCGGCACACCGAAAAGCCATTTTGCTTCGATCACCTCAAGACCCTTGTTTACAAGCGTCGACGAATCTATCGTCACCTTCGCGCCCATATCCCAGTTAGGATTATGCAGCGCCTGCTCCGGGGTTATGTCCTTTAAGTCCCCGCGTTTTTTGCCGTAAAACGTTCCGCCGGATGCCGTGAGAAGTATACGCTTTATCTCTTTTTTATCATGCGCGCCGAGCAGCGACTGGAATATTGCGGAATGCTCGCTGTCAACCGGTATTATGGATTTTTTGTATTCCTCCTCGTACCGCTTTATTATATGCCCTGCCGCCACAAGCGTTTCTTTGTTGGCAAGCGCGACGCGCTTTCCGCTCTTTATAGCCGCAATTGTAGGCTCAATACCCGCCATGCCCACAACAGAAACAACCGTTGTGTCCGCCTCACTGTACTGCGCCGCCTCGACAATGCTCTCTTTTCCGCCCAGAACCTTAATATCCGTATCGGCAAGCCTTGTTTTCAGCTCCGCTGCCGCCGCCTCGTCCGCCGCGCAGACAAGCGAGGGATGAAATTCTCTCGCCTGCTCCTCAAGCAGCTTTATATTTCTGTTGCCCGCGATTGCCGCAGCCTCAAAGCAATCCGGGTGGTCACGCACACATTCAAGCGTCTGCGTTCCTATAGAGCCTGTTGAGCCTAATATTGAAATTTTCATCTGTAAAATCCTCTTTATGTTATTTAAGATATGCAATTATCGCCGGAAAATACCGTACAACGTAGTATACAACAGGCGCTATCAGAATTACGCTGTCGAACCGGTCCATAAATCCTCCGTGCCCGGGGAAAATCTTTCCGTAATCCTTAATACCAGTATCGCGCTTGATCGCCGATGCGGCAAGATCGCCGAACTGGGAGAGCGCCGATGCAATAATTCCCAGCACCGGAGCCATAACGTACTCCACAGCTCCGATAGCTCCCTCGCCAAAGCTTCCGCCGCACTTGTCAACAATAAATACATAGAGCAGACAGAGCAGCGCAACGCATATCAACGCTCCAACCGAGCCTTCAACGGTCTTTTTCGGACTTACCTTAGGAATAAGCTTATGCTTCCCAAAGGAGGTTCCGCAGAAATATGCCGATGTATCGCTGCCCCACGCGATTATAAATATAAATGCCATAGCCGCAAGCCCGTTGCGGATCCTCAGAAGCGGGATATATCCCATAAACAGTGTAATATATATTGTTATGAGCACCACGCCGAAAAGCTCACGGTAGTCGATTTTGCCATGCAGAAATACCGCAAACAGCATAGTAATGATCAGCGCCTGGACAACGCCGAAGCCGGCCTGTCTGAAAAAAAATCCCGCCATGAGAAACAGTGCGCAGACATATCCGCATACCTTAACAGGAACAGACTTTGTTACCGCGCCGTATACCTCATACAGCATCGCAAGTATTACAAGTCCGACTGCTATCAGCAGCGGAACCGAACCTGCAAAAATGACCGCAAAAAATACTATTAACGCAACTATTGAAGTTATAACTCTTGTCAGCATTTCAAACACCTCCGAATCTTCTGCCTCTGCCCTGAAACGCCAGAATGCACTCTCTGAGATCTGCGGGCTTAAAATCAGGCCACGCCTTCTTTACAAATATCATTTCAGCATAGCTTACCTGCCACAGCATGAAATTTGACAGTCTCTGCTCGCCGCTTGTGCGTATCAACAGATCCACATCCGGCTGTCCGGCTGTATAAAGCTCTCTGTCAATATCCGCCTCGGTAAGCTTGTCGGGATCAAGCTCCCCCGCCGCCGCCTTTTTACAAAGCTCACCCGCGGCGTGAACCAGCTCCTCGCGTCCGCCGTAGTTGAGAGCGATGTTCATTGTGATTCCGGTTCTGTCCTTAGTGAAATTCTCCGTTTTTATGATCTGTCTCTGCATCTCCTCCGAAAGCTCCTTCCGCGAGCCTATCGCGCGTATGCGCACATTCTCGTTTGCAAGAGTTTTTTCGGCGTTAATAAGATAATCCATAAGCAGATTCATAAGATAATCTACCTCGGCCTTAGGTCTTTTCCAGTTTTCGGTCGAAAAGGCATACACGGTTATGTACTTGATGCCCATATTATTTGCCTCTGTAACCACCTTTTTAAGACTTTCCGCGCCTGCCTTATGTCCGGCGCTTCTGGGCAGTCCGCGTTTTTTTGCCCATCTTCCGTTGCCGTCCATGATAACGCCGATATGCTGCGGCAGATTATTCATATCTATTTCGTGATTTATTCTTTTCTTTTTAAAAAGCATAATTGATAACCCTTTCAATTATTATGCACTGTCATATGAAAACAGTATTGCGTTTGACGCAATACTGTTTTTACTTTTATCAGATCTCTGTAATTTCTTTTTCCTTATCCGCGGTTACAGAATCGATTTCCTTGATATACTTATCTGTAAGATTCTGAATGTCCTTCTCGATCTTCTTCATATCGTCCTCTGTAATCTCGCCGTCCTTCTTCTGCTTCTTATACATTTCTATACCGTCGCGGCGCGCGTTGCGTATCTGCACCTTAGCCTCCTCGGCATACTTCTTTACCTGCTTAACAAGCTCCTTTCTTCTCTCCTCTGTGAGCGGCGGGAATGAAAGTCTTATTACCTTGCCGTCATTCTGCGGTGAAATTCCAAGCTCTGACTTGTTGATCGCCTTCTCGATCGCCTTGAGAAGCGTAGTGTCCCACGGCTGGATCACAAGAAGTCTCGGTTCCGGTGATGAGATCGAACCTACCTGATTAACAGGTGTAAGCGTTCCGTAATACTCTACCGAGATCTTATCAAGAACCGATGCGTTCGCGCGTCCTGCGCGGATCGTCTTGAATTCGCTGAGAAGACCTGCTACTCGCTTCTCCATCTTGCTTTCAACTTCAGGATATTTTGCCATAATTATTTCCTCCTCCTTATTTGCCTTCGTAATTTACAAGTGTGCCTATTTTTTCGCCCTTTACAGCTCTTACGATATTTTCCGGATCATTAAGACCGAATACAAGGATCGGCATCTTATTGTCACGGCAGAGCGAAGCTGCTGTTGAGTCCATAACCCCAAGATTCTTTGAAAGAATATCGCTGAATGAAAGGTTTGTATAGCGCTTTGCATTAGGATTTATGTTCGGGTCGCTGTCATAAACAGCGTCTACCTTCTTTGCGAGAAGGATCACATCCACTTCAACCTCAACAGCGCGGAGAGCCGCAGCCGTATCTGTCGACATAAACGGGTTACCCGTTCCGCAGC
>JBJEFT010000302.1:0-1649 GCA_051874315.1 Candidatus Ornithomonoglobus sp. | reverse complement strand
TGTTTACAGCACGATCATTCTCGGAAAGAACGCCTTCGGCACCGCGGGAGACAAGAATGTTCAGCTTATCAACAAGAATCTCGGCTCCGCCGGTACTGGCGATCCGCTCAATCAGCGCGGCACGGTCGGCTGGAAGGGCTACCACTTTACGAAAATCATAGAGCAGACAAAGATGTGCAGGATCGAGTCGCTTGCATCTGTTGCGTGATGAAGGAAATGCCGGTCGTTTGGAGTCCACAGCCGCGACAGGTTGAGTTTATGAGCCGCCCGGAGTACGAGGTGCTCTACGGCGGCGCGGCGGGCGGAGGGAAGTCTGACGCGATTATTGCCGAGGCGCTGCGGCAGGTGGACAATCCCAATTACAGGGCGATAATATTCCGTAAGACCTATCCGCAGTGCCGGGAGCTGATTATAAAATCCAACAGGATATACAGCGCCGCATATCCTGAGGCTGTCTATAACGGCTCCGAGCACTACTGGAGATTTCCAAGCGGCGCAAAGATATATTTCGGCTCAATGCCGAACGCGACAAGCTATCTGCAGTATCAGGGCTTATCCTACAGCTACATTGCCTTTGACGAGCTGACTCATTTTACCCAGGAGGAATATGAATACATGATTTCCCGTAACCGCGCCGACGGAGCGGGGCTGCGCGTATATATCCGCGCAACCGCCAACCCCGGCGGTATCGGACACGGCTGGGTAAAGCAGCGCTTTATAACCGCGTCGGAGCCGAACGTTCCCTACAGCGTAAAGTCATATGTGACAGATAATAAGGGACAGAAAATCGAGGTGAGCAGGTCAAGGGTGTTCATACCCTCGTCCGTGTTTGACAACGCGGCGCTTCTCGCAAATGACCCGGACTACCTCGCAAATCTCGCGATGCTCCCCGAGGCGCAGAAAAAGGCTCTCCTGTACGGCGACTGGGACAGCTATGAGGGACAGGTGTTTACGGAGTTCCGTAACAACAGCGAGGGCTATGACACGCATCTTTATACCCATGTTATAAATCCGTTTCCGATCCCGCGCACCTGGCGCCGCTACCGCAGCTTCGACTTCGGATATTCAAGACCCTTCGCGGTACAGTGGTGGGCGGTGGACTATGACGGGCGCGCCTATCTCTACCGTCAGCTTTACGGCTGCACGGAAAATCCGAACACCGGCCTCAGATGGCAGCCCAGAGAAATCGCCAGAAAGATTCGCGAGATAGAGGACGAAACAGAGCAGGGCTGCTCCATAACCGGTATCGCTGACCCGGCAATATGGGACGAATCAAGGGGTAAGGACGGAACCATAATCAGCATGTTCGAGGATGAGGGAGTGTTCTTTGAGAAGGGCAAGCATGACCGCCTGAGCGGAAAGATGCAGTGCCACTATCGCTTTGCCTTTGATGATGAGGGCAGACCCATGGCATATATATTCAATACCTGCAAGCCGTTTTTAAGAACAATACCCAACCTGACCTATGACGAGGTGAATACCGAGGACGTCAATACTATGTGCGAGGATCACGACTATGACGCGATGCGGTACTTTTTTATGGCCAATCCCATTAAGCCGGAAAGGCGCGCGTTTCACAGAGCGGAGCAGCTTTATAATCCGCTGGATATATTGCGGGCAAATTTTAGTGAATAGTGAAGAGTGAATAG
>JBJEFT010000301.1:0-6098 GCA_051874315.1 Candidatus Ornithomonoglobus sp. | reverse complement strand
CGCGGCGGTGAATGAAAACGCGGACACCGACGGTCTGGTTATCAGAATTTCGGCAAACAAATCGGCGGCTTTTGATAATCAGCTGTGGCTTGCAACTCAGCTTGGATTTTTTGATGAGGAGTTTGCGGAGGATAATATAACCGCGGAATTTTACGAGTTCACCGGCGGCGGTCCGGCAAACAACGAGGCAATGATAGCCGGACAGCTTGATGTTATAGATTCGATAGGAGATCAGCCGATGATAACAGGCATTGTCGGCGGCACCAACGGAATCGCGCTTACTACCGTGTCAAGACAGACTACAACGCAGGGTGTGTATGTAAACACCGATTCGGATATACAGTCCGTTCAGGACCTTGAGGGCAAGACAATAGGCGTGGCTCTCGGAACCTTTACACATAAATGTCTTGTGGGAGTTCTTGAGGATGCGGGAATAAGCGAGGATGATGTAAATCTTATCAATCTGACGGGTTATTCCGAAAGGACCGCGGCGCTGGAAAACGGCGATGTGGACGCTCTGGTGTCTAACTATTCCTCGCTGTATGCGGAGCTGCAGGAGGGGACACTTAGGCAGGTAGCGGACTTTTCATCCCATCCGGCGTATACCTTCTTTGTTGTAAACAAGGATTTTGTGGCAGAGTATCCCGATGTAACTCAAAGACTGATGAATGTGGTCGTTCGTGTGAGAGATTACGAGAAGGAGCACCCGGAGGAGGTAGCGGAGCTTATCGCGGGTCTTACGGGACTTCAGGCAGAATCGGTTCTGAAGCTGCGTGAGCAGATAGATTTGTCGCTTGATATTACAGATCAGGATATTGAGCAGCTTCAATGGACCTATGACTTCCTTGATAAGCATGACTATTTAACGGAAAAGCTTTCGGATCTGTCTGTTCTTTATGATGACAGCTATATAAAGAATGCGATCGCCCGGGCGGCAAACGAATAAGCACAATAAGATATAAATATAGTGAGGAATGATATAATGACTGCACAAGCCGGTGAGATAAAAACAGTAAAAGCAAAACAGCCAAAGACCAGTATAATAAGACAAAGGGCAGGCGCCTTTCTTACATTCATCTTTATGCCCGCATTTCTGGTTATTATATGGCAGTGGGGCAGCTCAAAGGGACTGATCAATCAGCATATTCTGCCTGCTCCGACAAAGGAAGTGGCAACCTTTGCCGAGCTGATCGCATCGGGCAAGCTGCAGAGAAATCTGCTGGTCAGCGCGGTAAGAGTAGTACAGGGCTTCGCCTTCGGAGCCGCGTCGGGTCTGATCCTCGGCGGCATAATGGGACTTTCAAGAACTATCCACAAGCTCATGCTTTCACTGGTCGGAATTTTCAGACCGATCCCTATGATCGCATGGATACCGCTTCTGATACTGTGGATGGGAATAGGCGAGCCGTCAAAGGTAACGGTGATCGCAATGGGCAGCTTCTGGCCGATACTTCTGAATACGATCCAGGGCTTTCAGACGGTGGATAAAAAGCTTTTGGAGGTCGCTGATATTCTGGAAAAGAGCAGATGGCAGGTGATTTCAAGGGTAATATTCCCGTCTGCAATACCGTCAATTTTTACGGGCATCAGATTAGGTATCAGCTCGGCATGGACCTGCGTTGTGGCGGCGGAGATGATTGCCGCGTCAGAGGGTATAGGATATATGATTACATATGCCAGAGAGCTTACACAGCCGCATGTTATGCTGGTGGGCGTGTTCTCTATCGGCTTTATAGGATTGTTTATTGACACCCTGGTTCTCAAGCTTCAGAAGCATTTGCTGAAGTGGAACGTGACTGCAGAAAAGTAAGGGGTGAACAGAATGAGTGAAACAGCTGCAAACGGACTGCATATTAAAAATGTAAGCCGGGTTTTTCAGATAGACAGCGGTGAGTTTGAGGCGCTGCATGATATTAACCTTGATGTTAAAGAGGGAGAATTTGTCAGCATTATAGGCAACAGCGGATGCGGCAAGAGTACCCTGTTAAAGCTCATTGTCGGTCTTGACAAGAGCACAACCGGAGAGATCCGCATAGGTGACAAGGAGGTAAAAAAACCGTCAGTGGAATGCGGAATGGTATTCCAGGAGGCGCGGCTATACCCATGGTACACGGTTGAGAAGAATATTGAATTTGGTATTTCAAAGAAAATATCCAAAGAGGAAAAAAAGAAGCTTGTTGCGGAGCATATCGAGCTGGTCGGACTGCAGGGCTTTGAGAAGGCGTTCCCGAATCAGCTGTCGGGAGGTATGCAGCAGAGGGTAAGTATGGCAAGAGGTCTTATAGGAAACCCGAAGCTTCTGCTGCTTGACGAGCCCTTCGGCGCGCTGGATACGTTTACAAGGATCAATATGCAGAATGAGGTGCTGCGTATCTGGGAGCATCAGAAGCGTACAATGGTACTTGTAACGCATGACATAGACGAGGCGATCTTTTTAAGCGACAGAATTGTGGTTATGTCCGCAAGCCCCGGCACGATCAAGGAGATCATAAACGTGAATCTGCCGAGACCGAGAAACAGAAGCACAGAGGATTTTCTGAGGATCCGAAAGAGAATACTTGAGAGCTTTCTGGGCAAGTCGGAGATCACTCTTGAGTATTATATCTAAAATGAGAAAGGACAGAAAAATGGCAGTAGAAATCAGTGATGAATTAAAAGAAATACTTGCGGATAAGGATACCGTTAAGGTGCTTGCAAGTGTTGATACAGAGGGAAATCCTCATGTTGCGGCAAAGGGCAGCATCACGTTGTCAGAGGATAACACGCAGATCATTTACATGGAGCTGCTTGAGGCTTCAAGAACAAATAAAAATCTGACGGCGGCGATATGGTTTAACAATAAGGTTGCTATCAATGTGATCTCAAAGGACAGAAGAAGCTATCTGATCAAGGGTACGCCGGTAAAATCTCTTGTGGCGGGACGCGTGTATGAGGAATATTACAAAAAGGCGCAGGAGAGAAATCCTGAAAATGACCTTGCGGCAGTATATTTTATAAATATTGAGGAAGTTAAAAACGAGAGCTATCCTGTACGCCTTAAAGAGGAGCAGGAAAGACATCCGTTGTATGTTCATCTGGATCGTCTTGCAAAGAAGGAGGCATAAGCTGTGTCGGTAGATATTACTAACTGGAGAGAAAAAGAACTGAGTCTTGATGAGGTCGTCAGCAAATATCCTGACGTTCCCAGACTCCTTGCGCTGAAAATCGATATTAATATACGCGGCGTGCAGTATACGCAAAGAGCGTTTGACGCGGTCGATCCCGCGGTGCATCTTATTCCCGTGGGAAGATTCGGTCATAAAAAGAAGGCGGTCGCTCCGGCAGGCTTTCTGCTTCGCGACGGCACAACCGTTGTAACAACGCACGGCGAGAGCTATCCGTTCCACAGAGAGCCGTACACTGTTGACTATATTGACAATAAGTTTGTCATTATGGATCAGGGAAAGATACTTGAGGAGATTTTCCCGTGGGAGACACCGGATTATTATTATAAGAAAACAAGCCACGGCACAGTCATGAACACGGTTGTAAACGCGAGAAGCCAGCGCCTTGACATCAATCCGAACTGGATATGCCATTTCTGGGACAATCCAAAGGAGGGCTGCAAATACTGCGGAGTTCACGGCGGTAAGGAGTGCATGACAGCGCATCCCGATTACTATTTTGAGGATATAACGGAAACCGTAAAGGAAGCGCTGAAGCAGAAGGGACGCTTTGCGGATATACATATGACAGGCGGTTCCATTTTAAGCGGAAAAGAAGTCTTTGACGATGAGGTTGAATTGTATATCAAGACAATACAGGCAGCGGAGGAAGCCTTCGAGGACGGATGGTTCCCGATGCAGCTTGATGCCAGCGCGTTCAGCGAAAAGCAGCTCAGAAGATTAAAGGCGGAAACAGGGATAACCACCTTTGATACCGACCTTGAGGTTCTGAACCCGGATGTTTACAGATGGGTATGCCCCGGAAAAGAGAGAGTAATAGGGTATGAGGAATGGAAGCGCCGTCTTTTCAAAGCGGTGGAGATTTTCGGCAAGGGCCGCGTTAATTCCGGTATTGTTGTAGGTGTGGAGCTTGCGGGCGAGAACGGCTTTAAGACCGAGGACGAGGCATATGAGGACACTATGAAATGGGCGGAGGAGCTTGTGCGTAATGACGTGGCGCTGACGCTCAATGTATGGAGTCCGTACAAGGGTTCGATCCTGTTTAAGGAAAGCAATCCGTCACTGGAATATTATGTGCGCGTGACAAGAGGCTTCCGTGATCTGCACAAGAAGTACAGATTATCCATTATTCCTGATGATTACAGACGCTGCGGAAATCATATGAATCTTGATTTCGACCGTCTGATAGACTTTGATGATTAATATTATGGCAAAAGCATGAGGCTGTATCATTTTTACAGACCCATGCTTTTTTTTCTTGTCCGCTGTGACCGGTCTTTTTTTCTCAGTTCGCGCATATACATCTACAAAGAACATTTCAGGAGGTATAACATGGAGCTGATAAGAGATACTATAAGCGTTTGCGAAACCGCGGCCCGGGGGACAACTCAGGCTATGGCGGACGGGGATATTATCGTACCGGATATAAAGCCGGACATATTGAAAATTTTACAGGTTGACGCGGATGCGTGCGTAACGGATAAATATATTGAAAACGGCAGGCTTGTGATAAACGGCAGAGTAGATTATAAGGTGCTTTACATACCTGATAAGGAAAACGTCAGAATAAAGAGCATACTTACATCTATGGAATTTAAGCAGGTTGTCGATGCGGGAGGCGCCGATGCGGATGTAAAGCCGATTATTTCTGTTTCCGTTGACAGGGTCGAGTTCAGCGCGGTAAATTCAAGAAAGCTGAGGCTGCGCGCCGTTGTGGGAATTGACTATGAGCTGTGCAGGATCACGGAAACGGATATATGCACCGATGTGGAGGAGGAGTCCGCAGAGAGAAAGAAGCAGAAGATCAATTTTGAAAACACCGTGGATATTTCCGGACACGATTTTACCCTGAAAGAGACTCTTGAGGTGCCGTCGGGGCAGACCTCAATATCGGAAATACTCAAAACCGATGTCAGGATTTCCGACACAGAGTATAAAACGGTAACGGGAAAGGTGATAGTAAAAGGAAATGCGGGAATATGCGTTCTGTATACGGATGAGGACGGAGAAATAAAATACATTGAGGCGGAGCTGCCGTTTACAGAGGTGTTTGACGCTGAGGGCGTGGGAGAGGACACGATATGCGATATTGATTACTGCCTTATGGGCGTGATGTGCGAGGCGCAGCCGGACAGTGACGGAGATATGAGAGTTACCGAGCTTGACATAGATATTGAGGCGACAATAAAAGGAGTTGAGCTTGAGGAAAAGGAGATATTAAGCGACTGCTTTATACCGTGCAAAAACACGAAATGCGACACGGAGCGGATAAGGCTTACAGAAACGGTTGAAAGACCGTCGGTGCAGAATACCTTAAGAGAAATAATTGACTTTCCGTCCAATATCCCCGGCGTAAGAGGCGTTTATAACGTTATGACGAACGCGTCCGTTTCAAAGGCTGAGCTGCAGAGGAATAAAATAATCTGTGAGGGAAAAATAGAGGCGTATATTTTGTATCTGACAGATTCGGGTGAAAATCCGGTATACAGCTATAAAAAGGATATACCGTTCTCATATATGCTTGAGTGTGAAAACGGAGCGTCAATGCCGGAAGTGAATATCAAGGCGGTGGTTAAGCATGTGAGCTACAATCTCAATTCCGCCGGAGGTCTTGAGCTGCGCTGTCTGCTGGATATTGAGAGCAAGCTGCAGAAGGTCACGGAAATAGACAATATAACGGATATAACGGCGGAGGATAAGGAAACAAGAAACGGGATCGTTATATATTTCAGCAGAGAGGGCGATACGTTATGGGAGATCGCGAAAAGATACGCGGTGCCGCAGGAGATGATAAAAAAATATAATAATGTGGATGAGGACAGCATGGGGAGCCGGATGAAAATTTTTATACCGAGAGTTTCATGAAATAGGACTGTGTTAAAACTAAATTATTGTTTATATACATACACGACCTCTCAGTCACGGCTGCGCCGT
>JBJEFT010000300.1:0-1661 GCA_051874315.1 Candidatus Ornithomonoglobus sp. | reverse complement strand
CGCTGCTCAATGCCTCAATCAAGCCGGACGGAGATTCATATACTCTCACTCTTTCAACACTTGACGGACTTGTTATTTATTACACAGCGGACGGAAGTACACCGCTGCCGGGCGCAAAAAATACTTCAAAGTATACAACGCCGGTAATACTCAGCGCAGGTGAAACAGATGAGGACGGAAATGTAAATTTATCGGAGCTGAGAGTTGTGGTAGTTGACCCAGACGGCAGTATGGACGGAGCAGTGGCAAGCTCATATTTCTCAAATATCGATGAGGATGCGATTGCCACACCGGAGCCGGATAAGTTCACCGCCAGTTTCTGGTCAGACGGCGGAAGTGAGGTTGAGCCGCAGACCGTATATGTTGGTGAAAAGATTACTGAGCCTAAGGATGTTATAAAGAGCGGTTATACCTTTGACGGCTGGTTTAAGGATGAGCTGTTTGCCGATAAGTGGAATTTCAGCACTGATGTCCTTAATGACAACGTTATCCTTTATGCCAAGTGGCTTTCGGCAGATATTGAGGTTTTGTCAAATTATCATGTGATCGATCAGGCAAATAAGACAATTATACCGGACAAGAACAGCTCAACCGGTGAGTTTATAAGAAAGCTGAGATTCCCCAATGACAGTACATATAAGCTGACGTTAAAGGACGGAACGACGGAAGCTTCACCGACTGAGCCTGTACAGGAGGGAATGATACTCAGCGTAACGGCAGAGGACGGAAAAACCGCTGTAAAATATACAATAAAATCTACTACAACCAAGTCAGGTGAGGTAATAGCGCCTGTGATAACCCCGGAGCCGACGGCAAAGCCAACGGCAACTCCGAGACCGACGGCAACTCCTAAGCCGACAGCGACCCCGATACCGACCGACACACCGTAAAAGAGTATATTAAAATTGAAAAAGAGGCGCGGCAGAATCAATTTTGCCGCGTCTCTTTTATAGGGGATCAGAATCCGAACAGCACCTTAAATATCCCGCACAGTCCCCTTGGTACACGCTTAACAACAATTTTCATTAAGATTACCTCCTTACCATTTAAACAAACATAGATAACCCAGTACAGTTAAAATTGCAAGCTCAATAATTGCAAAAATATGCAGCGGACAGAACATACCTGCGATAATTCCGAGATTAAAGGCAAGTATGGCAAGCCCGATCGCTTTTGCCGCATCACACATGCGGAACTTTTTGCATATACAACAATTCTTACCCATTAACAATCCCCACTCTCTTTTTGTTATAATATGCAGGAGAGTGGGGATTTGTGATTTTTAAAGATTATTTTTCAGAATAAATTCAAAGGCGGTATCGGCAAGGATCTGAGCGCCGTCACCGCTCGGATGGAGATGGTCGCCGCTGTCAAATTCCGGCGCCAATGCGCGCGGATTTTCGGGATTTCGTATTGCCGCGTCAAAGTCGATCACGCCGTCAGCTTCATCGGTAGTGCGTATCCATTCATTGACCTTTTCGCGCAGCTCCTCGCGCCATACCTCATAGGTGCGCCAGCCCTCAATGGGAAGGATGGTAGTAAGGTAAACCTTAAGTCCCATTTTCCGCGCTTCTCCTATGTAATAACGGAAGCCGCCTATCATTTCATCAAGTGTCGGGAAATTACTCATAGGTCTGAACGGATTAATTCCGTCAGGGTGG
>JBJEFT010000299.1:0-6167 GCA_051874315.1 Candidatus Ornithomonoglobus sp. | reverse complement strand
CTCAGCTGTAAGGTGAAGTAAAATACCGCCTGCCACGGCGAATACTCCGAAAGGTAATACATTATGAGCATTGCCGGTATCGAAATCAGAAAAAAAGTCAGCCGCATAAGTATTAAAAAGCCGAAAAACTTCATAATCAGAGTTGATACGGCTGCCACCCATATAAGATACGGTATGAGCACGGCGGCGCATTTGCTATAGGAATATTTTGTTTGAGCGCAGGACATAGCCATTCCCATCGCTCCGATAACATTAAGCAGTATTCTTACGGTAGAATAAAAAATATCATCTCCAAAATCCATTTAAGCATGCCTCCTGCCGGGGTTATTCAGCATAAAATCTATATATGTTTTCCTTGCGTCCGAATATCTGCGTGTGATCTTGTACCTCGTTCCGTTCGTCATAATGAACTCGTCTGCCGTTATCAGCTTTACATTTTGCATATTTACAAGATGGCTGGCGGAGACCTTCACAAACAGTCCCGATTTCACAAATTCCGCCGCCTGCTTTTCAAAGGGCAGCTTCTGGTATAAGCCCTCAGCGCTTCGCCCGCCGTGAAAATGATAGATCAGCCTGTGGTCGGAATATTCAATTGACATAATATCATTTAAGGACAGGCATACCGACCCGCCCGCAGTTTTAATTATAAGTCTGCTCACCGGCTTTTCCATGCTTTCAAAGCACTCGTCAAGCTCCGAGAAAAGCTCCGTTTTGTTTACAGGCTTGAGCAGATATGAAAAAGCACGGACCCGAAAAGCGCTGATTGAAAATTCCCTTGACGTTGTAAGATATATTATAACCGACTTTTTATTCCTTTTATGTATTTCGTGTCCGAGCTCTATTCCGTTCATGTCCGGCATTATAACATCCAGAAGGTAGATGCTGCTCCCGCCGTGCGCATTGTCATATTCGAGAAGGCTGCGCGCGTCGGTAAAGCTCAGAAGCTCAATATCAAGTCCGCGGCTTTTTATATATTCATCGGCATAAGCGCTTATATGCGCAAGCTCCGCAGTCTCGTCATCACATATTGCCAGTCTCATTCGGCATCCTCCCTTCCGCGCCTGTATATGTCCAACTATTATTATAATATAAAACACATGAAACTGCAAGCAAAAAATTATATTCGATTAAGGGATATTTTTGTCGATTAAGGGATGGGGCTTGAAATTTTTTGTCCGATAAATTAGAATATAAAAACAATGATATAAACAAGGAGGTGCTTTATGAAAAAATTAACAGCTATTACAGCAGCAATTGCAATATCTGCATTTCCTTTAACGGGCTTTGCACATGATGATATAAAAGTTGTAATAAACGACGGAGAGGTCGGCTTTGACGCGCCGCCGCGTATAATTGACGGCAGAACAATGGTTCCGATGCGCGGAGTTTTTGAAGCGCTAGGCGCGGAGGTAAGCTGGGTGGAGGAGGCGCGGCTCATCCTTGCGGTGAGCGGCACAAGCATTATCGCAATGGAAATAGGCTCCCCGGTGCTCACCGTGACGGAGCTTGTATCGGGACAGACAAGCCCGGTCGAGCTTGACGTTCCTCCCATGATAGAGGAGGACAGGACCTTTGTTCCCGTGCGCGCGGTTTCCGAGGCGCTTAATAAGAATGTGGAATGGGACGGCGAAAGCCTTACCGTCACAATAAATTAAAAAAATCAAATTAACCAGGAGGAAGAAATGAAATGAAAAGAAAACTTATATCATTGATCACATCTTTCGGTATGGCGGCATCGCTTGCCGCAGCTCTGCCGCTGTCGGCGCAGGCGGAGGAGGAAGTAACAATAAACAATCAGACGTATACCGAAAGCACTGTTTTGCAGGGCGGAGCGGTATATACCAAGTGTACGTTTAAAGGCTCGGCTGATCCTGACAATCCCGTGATTATTACAGTTCCCGAGGAGGGTATCAGGATCGGTGCCACCGGCTACTCCTACGGTATTAATGTTTCCGGCGGGTATGTAACCTTTACAGGCGGCACAATTTCGGTTGTTTACGGCTACTACTATACGGTGCAGATAGAGAGCGGGGCAGTCCTTAACTTAAAAGACATTAAGCTTCAGGGAACAGGAGCAGAAGAAAATACAGATGCAAATCGTACACCCCTGATAGATGTTCAATCAGGAGGGGTGCTTAATATAGAGGAGGGCGCCGCGCTTACCGGCAATTATAACTCAAATGGACCGGGCGGCGCTGTTTATAACAACGGTACAGTCAATATGCGCGGCGGTATCGTTTACAATAATAAAAGCATAAATGTCGGCGGAGCTGTTTCTAATTATGGTACTTTTAATATGTACGGCGGAGAGATCTACGAAAACAGCGCATCCAGCGGAGGCGGTATATATAACTATACAGCCGGTGTTATTAATATGTACGGGGGAAAAATTCATGATAACGGCAGCAGCGGTATATATGGTTATGCATACGGAGCAGCAAATACGCTCAACATGTACGGCGGAGAGATCTTCGGACATACAAGCGGCATATATCTTGGCACAACCAGTACTCTTAATATGCGCGGCGGCACAGTTTACGGTAATACGACATACAGTATACAAAGCGTCTCCACTCAGACAAACTATCTGTCCGGAGGTCTGATTCTCGGTAAGGTTTATGACTATAAGTCAACCCTGACATACGGAACCGACGCTTATCCCATGTACAATGGAACAATCAAGGGACTGCCTTCCGATACAACGGTAACAATAACAGATAAAAAAACAGGTGAGGTAATTCCCGAAGCACGCAACGCCGAGGTGCTTTTAGCCAACATTGATAATGAGATCACGGCGGCCGGGGCTGACGGTACAGCGTACATCGGTACATACACAGAGGGCATATGGTATTTCGGCGATGCCCCTGTACTCAGCACCGAGGCTGATGCGGGGTATTATTCGGAAGTAAGGGCATCCGGGGAAAAGGAAGGAATTATAGCGTTTAATTCGTTGTTTGAAAATTTAGCTGACTGCAAGGACAGCGTCACCGGCTACGGAATATATATTTACGGCAGCAATGTGGAAAACAAGGTTCAGCTGAACGCGGGAACATTGGAGGAGCTTGCGGAGAAGGCAGGCGCATTCCATGCTACTGTCGAAAATATCTCAGAGGATAAATTTGATACGGTGTTCACCGCAATGCCGTACGCAGTATTGAACGGGAGCACAACAGTGACAGGCGATGCCTGCGTCTACACCGTAAATCGGGGCGGCAAATGGCTTGGAGCAAAGCCGGAATAATATCAGGAGGTAATTTAAAGTGAACAGAAAAGAATATAAAGCGCCCGCAATGGAAATCAGAAGCTTTATGGTCGAGTCGGTCATAACCGGCAGCGGTTCGGGCGGAGATACACCGTCCACACTAAGGCGCAATGGAGTAAATGTCGGCAGCGTTTCTGCCAATGAGCTTTGATTAAAGCCAACAACATCCTTTCAATGACGGGGGCTGCCCATTCCGGCAGCCTTCGCCAAAATATGGTAAAAAGTGCATATAACAAAAAATCTGAAAAAGTTAGAAAAAAGTGTTGACAAATGATGAAACATCTGCTATAATAGTTTCTGTTGTTGAGAACAACAGCAATGTTTATATGCGAGGGTGGCGGAATAGGCAGACGCGCACGTTTGAGGGGCGTGTGGGTGAAACCGTGCCGGTTCAAGTCCGGTCCCTCGCACCAAGAAGCGCTGTTTAATGTCATTAAACAGCTAAGATAAGAGATAATAGATAATAGTGAATAGATAAAAGGCAGTCAGCGCTTCTTGTACTATTATCTGTTATCTCTTATTTGTTATCTGTTATCTTAAATACCGGAGATGTTTTTATGGCTCAGAATAGTATTCTGATTGAAAAATCACTCAAATTTGCTGTACGCATTGTAAAGCTTTATAAGTACCTTATCAAAGAAAAACATGAAACAATTATTTCAAAACAAATTATCCGCAGCGGAACATCTATAGGCGCTAATGCCAATGAAGCCATTTACGGAATAAGCAAAGCTGATTTTATTTCAAAGCTTCATATTTCTCTCAAGGAAACTGCAGAAACTGAGTATTGGTTAAGACTTTTAACTTTATCTGAATATATATCCGAAAAAGAAGGAAACTCCTTGATTAATGATTGTCTTGAAATTAAGCGGATACTGATTTCAACACTTAACACCGCAAAACAGAAAACAGATAATAAGTAACAATGCGCTTGCAGGACTGACAGGAGGTATTTATGGACTACATGGTAAAGCTTAACGTGAAAAACAGGCTGTTCGTGATCATCGGCGGCGGCAGGGGAGCCTATATCAAAGCGAAAAGGCTTGTCAATGCCGGCGCCCGTGTGAGGATCATAGCCGAGGATGCCGATTGCCGGACGGATGGAATTGACGCGGAAACGGTAATTAAAAGCTATGATAAAGCGGATTTATGCGGCGCTTTTGCGGTTTTTGCGCTGACAGATGACGAGGCGCTGAACAGACGCATTGCAAAGGACGCGGGGGCGGCGGGCGCCCTTGTGTGCTATGGAGATGAGGGCGATTTTGAGGTCGCCGCATCGGAAAACGGCGGGCATATGAGCGCCGCTGTTATCACAGGCTACCCTAAGCTGAGCGCGAAACTTATTAAAGATGTTATGCAATATGATGAGCTGTGCGGAATACTCTGCGAATACCGCGGGAGAGTTATTGCAGAGGTAAAGGACCGCGCGGAAAAGGACAGGCTGCTTGCTCTGGCGGTTACGGAGGAAATGCTGAAGCTCGGACTTGAAAATCCGCAGGCATTTGAGGAAAAATTAAAGGCGGCCTTGTGAGCCGCCTTTAAACATATTTAAAACAAATTATCCTCAAGAATTTTTACGCAGTCCGTTACGCATCTTATGCACGGACGCTTTTTATAATACTGCTCCGTTCTTGCCTCGGGTGACGGCTCGCGATTTTCTTTGCCGTTAAGTCCTAAAAGATCG
Source organism: Candidatus Ornithomonoglobus sp. (assembly GCA_051874315.1). Lineage (GTDB taxonomy): Bacteria > Bacillota > Clostridia > UBA1381 > UBA1381 > Ornithomonoglobus. The sequence continues at coordinate 1,221 of JBJEFT010000299.1, read as the reverse complement.
GCGCATATTATCGAGCCGTTCTTTTCCTTGAAAATCTCAGCAAGCTCCTGGACCTTTGCATAGACCTCCGGGCGGGTGTTTCCCTCGCCCGCGCCGCGGGAAAGGAGCGCGCCGACCGCCATTGCCATTCCCGATACGGCTCCGCAGGTGAGACGCATACGTCCCATGCCGCCGCCGAAGCCCTCGGAGAGCTTCATCGCAGTGTCAAAATCAAGTCCGAGCTTATCGCAGAAAACGCCGATGACCGCCTGTGAGCAGTTATAGCCGGAGCGAAAAAGCTCCTCAGCTTTCTGCTGGCGCGAGGTAAGGCTTCCGTCCTCTCTGTTATCAGTCTCCAAATGAAATTCCTACCTCTCTTGCTTCGCCGATAAGCGGACAGTCAGTCGGGATCTTTTTGAGCTTGCCGGCGACCTCCGAAAGGGGAACGGGAACGATCTCGCCGTTTCTGAGTCCTACCATGTTTCCGTAATTCTGTTCCTTTATAAGCCGCGCCGCCGCCGCGCCGAAGCGTGTGCACAGAACTCTGTCATACGCGCACGGACTGCCGCCGCGCTGGAAGTGCCCCGGAACGGTAACTCTTATTTCGTTTGATATATATTTGCCAAGCTCGTCGGCAACCTTGTATGCAACGGACGGATAGGTCTCGGCCGCTCTTAACGCCTTGAGGTCCTTCTTCTTCATTGCAGCCTCCTGCTTTGAGATTGCGCCCTCCGCGACAGCGAGAATTGAGAAGTTCTTGCCCGACGCCTCGCGCTTGTTAAGATACATTGCGACCTTTTCTATATCATACGGGATCTCCGGCAGAAGAATTATATCCGCGCCGCCCGCGATACCCGCGTGCAGCGTCAGCCAGCCTACCTTGTGTCCCATTACCTCAACGATGAAGATTCGTCCGTGGGAGGTTGCCGTTGTATGAATACAGTCTATTACGTTTGTGGCAATATCGCACGCGCTCTGGAAGCCGAAGGTCATATCAGTGCCCCATACGTCGTTGTCGATGGTTTTGGGGAGGGAAACGACATTAAGCCCCTCTTCGCTCAACATATTTGCCGATTTGTGCGTACCGTTGCCGCCGAGGACAACAAGACAGTCAAGACCCCACCTGCGGTAGTTTGCTTTCATGTTTTTGACCTTGTCAATGCCTGTTACATCATCAATAACGCGCATCATCTTAAAAGGCTGGCGCGAGGTGCCCAGAATCGTTCCTCCGAGCGTCAGAAT
>JBJEFT010000298.1:0-1670 GCA_051874315.1 Candidatus Ornithomonoglobus sp. | reverse complement strand
ATATACTTAATATGTATTGCGGTACATGCTGTGTAACGATATCTGTCTTAAAAGCATATTATACCTCAGACAATATAAGGCGGTTATTATCTGCCTGAATGTGTGAGGTGTTATTATGAATAAGCTTGTTATAGAGGGCGGAGTGCCTTTAAAGGGCGAAATAACCGTGCAGGGAGCAAAAAATGCAGTCCTTCCGATACTTGCAGCCACTGTTCTTGCAGGAGATGAATGTGTTATACATAATTGTCCGTGGCTGCGTGATGTTGAAAAAACAGGCGTGGTGCTCGAAAAGCTCGGCTGTATTCTTAAAAGAGAGTATTCAACACTGTGTGTGGATTCAGCAGGAGTAAATTCCTGTAGAATTGATGAAAAGCTTATGCGTGAAATGCGTTCCTCCATTATTTTTCTCGGCGCTATTCTTGCAAGATGCGGTAAGGCAGAGGTGGGAATGCCGGGAGGATGTCCGATAGGACTCAGACCTATTGATCTGCATCTTAAAGCATTAAGACAGATGGGTGCGGAAATAATCGAAGATCACGGTTATTTAAGATGCTCATGTAAAAAACTGAAAGGGAGTTGTATTCATCTTGATTTCCCGAGTGTGGGAGCCACTGAGAATATTATGCTTGCAGCTGTAACAGCGGAGGGTACTACGGTAATCACAAATGCAGCAAGAGAGCCTGAAATTATTGATTTGGCGCAATTCCTTAACATGATGGGGGCAAGAGTCAGGGGAGCGGGTTCAAGCTTCATAACTATTGACGGCGTAAAAGAGCTGCATGGTACAGAATACAGAATAATGCCGGATCGAATTGTTGCTCAGACATATCTGATTGCAGCTATGATTACAGGCGGAGAAATTGTTTTAAGGAGTGCTGAGCAGCAGCATATGCAGGCAGGGCTATCTGCGCTCAGTGAAATGGGCGCAAAAATACGCACCGATAATGGCTGTATATCCTTAAAAAGCGGAAAGAAAGTACATAGTCTTCGGATTGTAAAAACAATGCCTTATCCCGGCTTTCCTACGGATATTCAGTCACCGTTTATGGCGCTTGCCGCTGTTGCTGACGGAACAAGTGTTTTTGTGGAAAATATATTTGAAAACAGATTCAGACATGTCGATGAGCTTGTAAGAATGGGAGCGGATATCAAGGTAGAGGGCAGAAGCGCGGTTGTAAGAGGAGTTAAAAATCTTTATGGCGCCAATGTTGAAGCGTATGAGCTGCGCGGAGGCGCGGCATTGGTTATTGCGGCGCTTGCTGCCGACGGTATTTCGACCGTTTCCGGAACAGAGTTTATTGACAGAGGATATGAGAATATTGAAAGACAGCTTGCCTTTTGCGGCGCAAAGATAAAGCGTGTCTGGGCATAATGCCGGATAGGTGGGATTGATGGATAACAAGCACAGAAGCGGTCCGGGCGCAAGCAGACCCGGGCGTGATGATTATGACAGTAAAACTGAATACAGTCGTGACGTAAACCGCCGTGCAGACCGAATCGATTCCACGGTCAGAGCACGACGGCAGACGCCGCGGCGTGATTATGATACATACAGGCGCACTTATGCTGAGCATGAGTCAGCCGGAGGATATTCCTACGGAACAAGGCGCGTAAGCGCCGGCTATCGGCGTACCGGAACGGGAACAGATACCGGAGCCGTAAAAGGCTAC
>JBJEFT010000297.1:0-1670 GCA_051874315.1 Candidatus Ornithomonoglobus sp. | reverse complement strand
TTATAAAAAAACTAAAAATAAATATTGAAAAAAACTCCGCAATGTTATATAATATTAATGTTATATAATATTTAATAGGATGTTCTGCGGTAACGCAGATATTATTTTATTATAGTGCTTTCGAAAGGAAACGATGATGAGTAACAGAATTGGTGAAGAATGCGGAATTTTTGCAATATATGATCCGAAGGGTGACTGTGCGAGAAGTACCTATTACGGACTTTATGCGCTGCAGCACAGGGGTCAGGAAAGCTGCGGTATTGCGGTGAATAACAACCGTGATATCACATACTATAAGGGTATGGGACTTGTTAATGATGTTTTTAATAATGAAATCATTGAGAAACTCGGCGGTACTATGGCAGTCGGTCATGTGCGCTACTCAACAACCGGCGAGTCATTAAGAGAGAATGCCCAGCCGCTTGTTTTAAGATACGTCAAAGGCAATATTGCCATTGCTCATAACGGTAACCTTATCAACAAGCCTGAGCTTGAGGATGTGCTCAGCAAAAACGGCGCTATCTTCCAGACAACAAGCGATACTGAAATGATCGCTTATACAATAGCCCGCCACAGGCTGAACTGCGGCAGTATTGAAGCGGCAGTGGAAAACACAGTACAGCATCTTGTCGGCGCATTTTCCTTGGTGGTTATGAGTCCTCAGAAGCTTATAGCCTGCCGTGACCCTTGGGGCTTCAGACCGCTCTGCATGGGTAAAATTGGTGATGCGATAGTATTCGCATCGGAAACGTGCGCGCTTGATACAGTCGGTGCCGAATACGTCCGCGACCTCGAAGCGGGAGAAATTGTTGTTGTTAAGGACGGCAAAATTACTTCAATAAAAACATATGTAAATACAAAGCCTCACACACAGTGTATCTTTGAATACCTATACTTTGCGCGTCCTGACAGTATTATGGACGGACAGGCTGTAAATGACTCCCGTGAGCTTGCAGGCAGGATTCTTGCGCGCAAGTCACCGGTTGATGCGGATGTGGTAATCGGAGTTCCTGATTCAGGTCTTAACGCAGCAATGGGCTACGCTAAAGAAAGCGGTATCCCCTATGGCATAGGCTTTGTAAAGAATAAGTATATCGGCAGATCATTCATTGAACCGACACAGGAAATGCGCGAGAATGCCGTCAGGATCAAGCTTAATGTACTCAAGGGTACCGTTGCGGGCAAGAGAGTTGTTATGGTGGACGACTCTATTGTAAGGGGTACAACCTCAAAGCGTATAGTTAATCTTCTTCGTAAATTCGGCGCAACGGAGGTACATGTGCGCTCATCTGCTCCCCCGTTCACACACCCGTGTTACTTCGGTACAGATGTACCGTCAAAGGATCAGCTGCTTGCTACAGGACGGACAGTTGAGGAAATGTGTGAAATAATAGGCGCAGACTCGCTGGCATTTTTGCCGGTTGAGGACTTAAAGCATATTATTCCAAATGCAAAATGCGGCTTCTGCTATGGCTGCTTCTCAGGAAAATATCCTGTAGATACCACGAAATACGTTACGGAATAATTTAAATAGGGATACTTATGCTCTGAGTATCCTTATTTCAGTTTATATATCATGAAAGGAATGATTTTTTATGACAAACCCAAAGGCAGCTCTTATTATGGGCTCGGATTCAGATTTTGATAAGGTCAAGGGCTGTATCACAAAG
>JBJEFT010000296.1:0-6216 GCA_051874315.1 Candidatus Ornithomonoglobus sp. | reverse complement strand
TTCCTCAATATTATATAACAAATAAACAAGAAATCCTTAAATTTTCATTGCATTTTTAAGAAATCTGAAAAATTTTAAAAAAATCGAATAAAAGACTTGAAAAATCATAAAAAGTGTGTTAGAATTATTGCTGATGTTTATTTAATGCTGTTATAGGAGGTGTTATTAATGGCAAAATGTGATGTATGCGGCAAGGGCGTAAGCTTCGGTATAAAGGTTTCACACTCACACAGACGTGCGAACAGAATGTGGAAGCCGAACGTTAAGAAAGTAAAGGCTATCGTAAACGGTACACCTAAGACTGTTCATGTTTGTACACGCTGCCTTCGTTCAGGAAAGGTACAGCGCGCCGTTTAATCAGAATGAATCCGAACAGCTTGTCCCAAAGGTTCAAGCTGTTTTTTCATGTCAAATGTTACAAAACGATTATTGTAATATTACATTTTCAATAAAAAGTATATATACATAAAAATTTGTTTTGCATTTCTGCGAATTATATGTTATACTATAACATGGTTATAAGATTAGCAATTGTTATGTATGTTATACATATCTATGATATAATAAATGAAAGGGTGTACTTGTTGGAGAAACTCTTAGTTAAGGGCGGTAATAAGCTTTGCGGAGATGTTGTGATCAGCGGCGCAAAGAATGCGGCTGTGGCTATTCTCCCGGCGTGTCTGCTTGTTCCTGATACTTGCAGAATTGAAAACCTGCCGGACATAAAGGATGTAAAGTTATTTCTGAAAATACTTGAAAACCTCGGCGCAGAGGTAAATTATATAGATAAAAATACTGTTGAGATAAACTGTTCAATGGTGCGTTCATATGAGCCTATGGGTGAGCTTACAAGACGCATGAGAGGCTCGAGCTACCTTATGGGCGCGCTTCTGGGACGTTTCCACAAATTCAGAGTCGATCCTCCCGGCGGCTGTGATTTCGGTACGCGTCCGATTGATATGCACATCAAGAGCTTCAGGCTTATGGGCGCTGAAATTGATACCTCCCGCGGTATTGTAGCGGCGGACGCAAGCGAGCTTTGCGGCGCGCAGATATTCTTTGATATTGTTTCCGTGGGAGCTACGGTTAACGCAATTCTTGCCGCTGTTCTCGCGAACGGTACTACCGTTATAGAAAATGCTGCCAAGGAACCGCACGTTGTTGATCTCGCAAACTTTTTGAATGCCTGCGGAGCGCAGATAAGAGGCGCCGGAACGGCAACAATAAGAATAAAGGGTGTTTCATCACTCCACGGTGTTTCGTATGCGGTTATCCCTGACCAGATCGAGGCGGGAACCTTTATGATTGCGGCAGCCGCGACAAAGGGTGACGTGACGCTTCATAACGTTATACCGCGTCATCTTGAGATTATCGGCTCAAAGCTGATCGAAGCGGGCGCTAAGGTGCAGTACAATTCCGATACCGTAAGAGTATGGGTCGAAGAAGGGACTGTATTCCGCAGCATAAACTTTACAGCGCTGCCATACCCCGGTTATCCTACGGATATGCAGCCGCAGCTTGTAACATTCCTTACAACGATCCCCGGACAGAGCACTGCGCGGGAAGGGGTCTGGGATGACAGGTTCCGATACACAAGCCAGCTCAAGAGGATGGGCGCCAATATACATGTTGAGGGAAAGCTTGCAATAATAAACGGCGTCGAAAGGCTGATAGGAGCGGAAGTCAAGGCAACAGACCTCAGGGCAGGAGCTGCAATGATCATTGCCGGACTTATGGCAGAGGGAACCACTCAGATACGCGATATATACCATATAGACCGCGGATATGAAAGCTTTGAGGACAAGTTCATTGCCCTCGGCGGCGATATACAGCGTATACATGTTGTAGAGGATGATTTCATCTGAAAATGATTTTACAAAGGGCTGGATTTTAACCTACAGCCCTTTACTTATGCAAAATATTGAGAGGAATACATATGATAGAACTACACTCAATCATAAGCGGTTCGTCAGGCAACTGCTCACTGGTCACAGCCGGAGAAACAAATATTCTTGTTGACTGCGGCGCCTCGGGAAAGCGTATCCTTAACGCGCTTCATGACCTTGACGTGGAGCCGGAGGATATATCGGCAATCGTTGTAACGCATGAGCACATCGATCATACAAGGGGTGTCGGAGTGCTCGCGAGAAAGCTGAAGGTCCCTGTTTTTGCCACAGCCGGCACTCACTCGGCAATGGAGATCGGCAGACTTGCCGATGAGCAATGCAATATTATAGCGGCGGATAATCAATACAGTCTCGGAGACATAGGCTTTACCCCGTTTTCTATCCCGCATGATGCAGCGGAGCCGTGCGGCTATACCTTTACCGACGGCGCAACACAGGTTGCCGTTGCCACGGACATGGGCTGCATGACAAAGGAGCTGTTTTCACATATATCCGGCAGCAAAAGCATTATACTCGAATCCAATCATGACATAGAAATGCTTAAGGTCGGTCCCTATCCGTATAATCTTAAACGCAGAATTCTCAGTAATTTCGGACATCTTTCAAACAGGATCGCCTCCCTTACAGCTCTGCGCCTTATACAGACCGGAACAGAGCATATAATGCTAGGGCATCTCAGCGAGCATAACAACATGCCGGGACTGGCGCTGCTTGAAACCACCAATCATCTGAAAAAGCATGATGTAGAAATAGGCAGCGATGTAACGATACAGGTTGCGGACAGATATGAAATAACATCGTTTAGCAAGGGAGGTACAGGCAGGTGCATGTATCAGTAATATGTGTAGGAAAAATTACCGAAAGGTTCTTCACGGACGCAATAAAGGAATATTCCAAGCGCATGAGCCGATTTGCCGATTTTGAAATTATCGAGGTAGCGGACGAGAAGATCCCTGTCAATGCCTCCGAAAAGGAAATTGAACAAATAAAGGTCAGAGAAGGCGCGAAAATTCTTTCAAAGCTGAAGCCGCAGAGCTATGTTATATCTCTCTGCATCGAAGGCAGAACCCTCGACAGCCTTGAGCTTGCCCGGACGATAAAATCAGCATGTCAAAAGACCAGCCGCATAAGCTTTATAATAGGCGGCTCCTGCGGACTGTCGGATGAAGTTAAGAGTCGTTCCGATCTCCGGCTTTCCTTCGGGCGTATGACGCTCCCGCATCAGCTTATGCGTGTTGTGCTTTCAGAACAGATCTACCGCTCCTTCATGATAAATTCCGGCGCTGCCTACCATAAATAATTGCAAATACTCCCTGATTTTATATTGACAGCCGTAAGAATTAATGTTAAAATTAAATAAAGTTTTTGAAAAGAGGGATCCATATGAAAAAAATAATATCGCTGCTGTTATGCGCGGCAATATCCGCCTCGTCGGTTATAGCATTTGCGGAGCCGGATACGGCAGATCTGACATCACAGCCGGCTGCCGAAAACACTGCGGTACCGACCGATGAGCCTGCGCCGGAGGAAACTCCCGCTGCCACGGAACAGCCGTCAGATGAACCGCAGCCCGAAGAAACAGTTGACCCCGCCATGAGGCGCCGTCAGGTAACAATACGGGTTGATGTCATGGAAGTGCCTAACATTGAAGCTGCAGATGCCGTCTTTGAGCTTTATAATGCCGGCGGTCAGCTTCTTGCCTCTCAAAGTCAAGGGGTTAATGCCGACACAAGATCACTCGAATACACCTTTGATGTTCCCGAATACACAATAGGCGAGGCCTTTAAGCTGAGGTGCGTGTCCGGTCTCAGGAGCATCCAATATTATTCGGACATATACTATCCGGGACAGGATATTACTTTCTATACATATTCATTTACGGATGATAGCGGAAACCGTGTTATTTCAGACGGAATATCAATAAGCGCCACGCCAAACTTTACAAAGAATATAGTAATAAGCTATAACGGTGTAACGTTAAGTCTATACCCTGCGGCAAGGCTGATTGACGGCGTTACCATGGTTCCAATCAGACAGCTTGCAGAGTACATCGGCTTTGATGTGGAGTACAACGCGGATTATAATGTAGAAATTCTTTCTCTCGGTACTAACAAGATATACTTCAATGTCGATACGGCTTACACAACAGTGTTCGGAAATGATACATATGCCACAGCGCCGACACAGATCATCAATGATACCGTCTTTGTATCGCTGAGAACATTTGCCGATGCAATCGGAAGCGAGTTCACGTTTACTGAATACTCCACCTCATTCGGTATTGTTATGAAGCCGTCAACCTTTGTAAACGACTATTATACCAACAATCCGATTAATAAATGGGGAATTGCAAGCAGCACAAATTATCTTGTATGGGTATCAAAAAGCGAATACAAGGTTCGCGTATATAAGGGAAAGCAATATCAATGGAAGCAGATATATGAGGCTCCCTGCGCGATAGGCGCGCCCGGAACACCGACAATCACAGGCTCCTTTGAATACCAGTATAAGACACAGTGGAATTATAACGGATACTATGTCGGTCCGTGCCTTGTGTTCTACGGCGGATATGCGCTTCACTCAGTCCTTCTTAGATATGATAATACAGAATACGATGGAAGAACCGGTGTTCAGATCTCGCACGGATGCGTAAGACTCAAGAAAAAGGACATCGACTGGATCGCCAATACGATCCCGCTAAAAACCCGAATTTATGTGACAGATTAAGAAATAAAAGTACTGCCGCAAAGCCAAAGCTTTGCGGCAGTACTTTTTTTATGTCAGCTTATCAGCCGGCAACGCCGAATATAATCGTAATTATTCTTAAAACAAACAAACCAAATGCGACCCACATTACCGGGTGAATTTCCTTGATTCTGCCTGTGCATATCTTGAGGATTACCCAGAAGAGGACACCGAACATGATACCGTTTGCGATCGAGCAGGAAAATGCCATCATTATGATTGCAACATAGCCGCTCAGAGCATCCGACATATCGCCGTCAAATGTCATCTTCTTAACCGAAGATACCATGAGCAGGCCAACGAAAATCAATGCCGGAGCCGTTGCAAAGGTCGGTATAGCCGTAAATATCGGTGATAAAAGTATCGCTACGAGGAACAGACAGCCTGTTACGATTGCTGTAAGACCTGTTCTTCCGCCCTGAGCAACACCCGCGCTTGACTCAACATAGCTGGTTACTGTTGATGTACCAAGACAAGCGCCTGCTACCGTAGCAACGGCATCTGCCATCAAAGCCGCGCCCGCCTTAGGCAATGTACCGTCCTTGTCAAGCAGATTACCCTTCTCTGCAACACCGATAACGGTGCCTACTGTATCAAACAAGTCAACAAAGAGGAAAGCGAATACGATTACCGCAAACTGAGTAATATGATTTACAACATAGTCGAAATCAAACTTGAACAGATTAGGCGCCTCGATATTAAGGCCCTGACTGAAATCCGGGAATAATGAATATACGCCTGCATCAACATCCACCTGATACCAGCCGATCTTCTCCGCTATCATACCAAGGATCCATGTTGCGATAATACCCCAGAGGATTGAGCCCGGAATCTTGAAATGATGGAAAATACCGATAATTAACAGTCCCACAAGACAGAGAGCGACTGCCGGAGCCGTAATATCACCAAGTCCGAGATTTCCCGGAGTAACCGAAACAACACCTGCGCCCTTAAGACCGATTATTGCGATAAATAATCCGATACCTGCCGAGATACCGTATTTAAGGTTCGCCGGAATTTTGTTTACCAGTGTTTCTCTGAATTTAAAGAGCGAAAGGATTATGAATATAATACCTTCAACAAGAATAGCGGTAAGCGCTATCTTCCACGGCTCCTCGCCGCCGATCTGACCGCACACTGTTACAAAATAAGCGTTAAGTCCGAGACCCGATGCAAGAGCTATAGGATAATTAGCTCCGAAGCCCATGATAAAACAGCCTATTGCAGCAGAAATTGCCGTAGCTGTGAATATCGGTCCCCAGCCCATACCGGAGGCTGAAAGGATATTCGGGTTTACAACCAGAATATAAGCCATTGCAAGGAATGTTGTAAAGCCCGCAATAATCTCAGTTCTCACAGTAGTGCCGTGTTCTTTGAGTTTGAATAACTTTTCCATGTCATTCTCCTTTGTTATAAGTATTTAGTATATTTAACATACCATACCTATATTTTACAACATCTTTCACAAATTTGCAATATATTTATTAAAATTTTGTTCATAAATATTAAAAAACCGCCGCAGAGCTCAACGAGTTTTGCGGCGGCTATGTGTATGATATTTAAT
>JBJEFT010000295.1:0-6230 GCA_051874315.1 Candidatus Ornithomonoglobus sp. | reverse complement strand
GTAACGCTATTTCAATTTTTGACATGAGTTTATTCCTCCGTTTCTTTTTCCTCTGTGGCTTTGATTTCTTTAAGCGGTATTCCCGACAACGCCTCAGCCGCTGTTCCGACATTCTGTATTTCTGATAATGTTTCTGCAATCGTTCCGGCAGGAACCTCAACGAGTGCCGCTGTTTCTTTTAAATAATCATATTTATGTACATTTACAAATGCCTGTATGGTAAGCTTCAGCCATTCGTTAAAGTCGCTGTATTCCTCCTCTATTGCCGACATTACCTCATCCGACATTAAAGCAATGACATTATCCCATGTTTTATTAAATGCCGTTGTTTCATCGTCTTTTGTGAAGCTGTCCGACTTCTTTAAGCTTTCGACAAATAACTGATTTGTGGCAACCACCATTCTTTCAACAAGATTGCAGGCTCTTGTAATTAATGATTCTTTTATACGATTTGTGACTTCTGCCGCCGCTGCCGCTGACGTTTCAGCCTCAACATTGCCCGCCTCGATCCTGTTGGCAATCCACTTATTGACCGACCTGCATATAACAAGCAGTATTACCATTCCGAAAATACAGGCTATATTGTACAATATCCCGCTTGATATGATTTCATTTATAAAATATTTCATTATCCTTCACCTTCACTTTCTGTTTCTCCTGTGGTATACGCGGTAAGGTTGTCCCCTCCGCTGTACTTATTCAAGTTTTCCTTTTTGCTTTTGTCCATGACGGCGGCAATGATCGCGCCGAACGACACGGACACGGCAGAAGCGACCGCCGATAAATACGGCAGCGTCCCGCCGAACTGATTAATGACGGATATTTCCGCCAAATCAAGAATACGTTTTAAAATATAGATATAAAACACTGTTATTGCCACTGTGAGAAGTTTAGAAAACTCAAACATTCCGGCAATAAATGTTTTTGCTTTTGTTATAATCTTCACTTTGTTTTAACCGCCTCCGTCATGATTTTCAAGCTGTTCAATACGTATTTCATGTTCGTCAAGCCGTTTATGTGCCGATTTTGCCGAAGCGTTGACCTCCACAAGCTGCTTGTCTATGTCATGCATACATTCATCCGTCCTTTGCTGATGTGACTTTATATCGTCAACCGAGCTTTTGACATATCCGACATCAGATGTTATTGTCGCGATCCCGGCCGACTGCTCCGAGCTGTCATGCTTGGAAGCGCGTACAGCTGTAATCAGGCTGAATATGAACGACGCAATAACGGAAACGACAGAAACAATTAATGCTATTAATGATATGATGTTCATATTGTGTCCTCCACTTCGTTCCGGTTTGTGCTGTTCTGCTGTTCAGAACGCAGTGCCTCCGTTTCTGCCGGTTCCTCCGGCATTTCAATGTATTTGTATTCCTGTATTATCTCCGTGTCATTTGCAGTGTACACGGCGGTTATGTAATATCCCTCCCGTTCTTCGGGGCGTTCCGCTTCTGTCAGAGGCTTATAGCCTAACTGTGTCAGCGTCGCTTCTGTGGGATTGGAATATACACGCCCGTTATGGCGGATATACCGCCCTGTGAACGGTTCAAATACTCCGTTGATTAATTTACCGTACTGCATATCAATTCACCTCCTCTGGCTTGTCTGCGTAATATTTAACTGTAATGCCTGACGGTGATACCGTTGTATCGGCTGTGATGATAACCGTACCGCTCCACAGCTTCGGTATACTGTCCCAGTCGATTTTGCCGCTGATGTCGGTTGTGACAGGTGTTGCAAGCTGATAGACTACTGTAAGCGGAGTTCCTGCGGCATACAGTTCTGACAACCATGCTTTAAATTCATTAATATTTGCACACAGGGTTGTCGGAACATAAAAATACATATAGTCATACCCACCACCTGTAACACCGCTAAAAGTTTTTAATGTAGCAGATGGTGAGGCAACGGAATCTGCGACAATGCTGCATTTATTACATAGTGAGTTTAATGCTTTTCTCAGAAACGGAATACCGAGACCGTAAACAACACCGTTTGAGTTTGAACCGCTTGTTATGGATTTTTCTGCCCCATTAAAACTGTATTGATAATACTGCTGTGTCAGCGTTGCCGTCTTATTCCTCACATCAAGCTCCACGCTGTCCGATACATCACCGTTGCCATACAAAGGCGTATCCATGTATATTGGAAATGTCTGCTGTTCTCCGTCTGAATTGCTCAGCAACAAAGGGCACTTATAGCCGCCGTATGGTTCGTAGGGTAAGGCGGTTTCGCCTTCGTTTAGCATAAGATATAGGGTTATATCAACATATGTACCGATGGCAATCGGGTCAGTGTAATAGAATTTGACTGACTTTAGAGCTTCGCCTTCAGATAGTTTAATTGTGCTGTCAAATGGACTTACATAGGTATCGGTTTTGGTATCGGTTGTATATAATACACCCCATTTGTTTTTTGTTATTTCTGTAGATTCATTAGCTACATTAGGAACTACTAACAATCGGGGTGTATAACTTGACTCACTTAATTCAAATAATGATTTAATAGCAAGCCATGTTCCGTCTTTGATTTTCGTACCATATATATGAATTCCACCGTCTGCCTGAAGCTCATATTTTAAACCTCCTGATGATTCAAAGTCAAAAACAGTCGGATAAAACAGATTGTTTGTCTTATCACCAACACCCTGCACCTCCACCGGATTATCCGGCGAAGGTGTTCCGTCCTGAACGGTATTGCACGATACCGATAATGATACCGGGTATTCCGCCATGCAGTCGGTGAGTGCCAGCGGATAGCCTGAGGCGGTGCGGAGGTAGCCGTGGAAGCCTCCTCCACGTATCAGGTTCCATATTTTACGCCGTAATTCATTCGTCATACGCTCACGCTCCTTGATACAGCGTTGATTTCCGCTCCGTCATACCAGATGCCTATGTTGTATCGATGTAAAGGTAACGGTGTAAATACACCGTCAATTACATCGTCTCCGCTCCATTTCAGACTGTCGGGATAGATTATCTCTGTCGCTGTTTCACCACTTGTGAATACGATATATGCCGCGTAATCCTCCGGTATATCCGCCGCCGGCAGTGTGACTGTCAGAGATACCATGTCGGCGCTGAAACGGTATTCTGTGTTGTTCGCCGGTGTAATGGATGCGGTTGTTTCACTGCTGTAGATGTAGGTTGTTTTGCCCGCCGCTATCGAGTTTTCAGCTGCTGAAATATCTTTTTTTATTTCGGCTTCTGCCGTTTCTCGTGCTGTTTTCTCAGTCTGCAGCTGCGCCGATAATGCTTCTAATTCTTCCGTAAAAATCACAGAATGCCAATCACTCTGTGGTACCATTCCATTTTCTGTGCTAATTAGCGATCTGAGATATATTCGCGGGTTTCGACTGCCATCTACTGCTTCGTTAACAAATATCTGTGACACTCCGTCTTTATTTTCACATACTATCAGCGATCCAGAAATTTCGCTTGGCGGATAGTTGTACTGCGTTGCTTGTTCGAGAGTGTCTGCTGAAGCGCTGTATATTCCGCTCGCATAGATCTCGTTAAGATTTTGATTTCTTGCGTCTCCTTTAACTACTCTTTCCTCATCAAATGTGATAAACCACTCTCTAATATCCTGCCCGAGTTTGTCCAGGGTTACGCTGCCGTCCGGAATTTCAGCGACATTTTTCCATTCGCCCCACACATTATCGGTTTTTATACGCATAACTACCGTGCAATCTTGCCTGAAAAAAATCTGATGAATAAGACTTTCACAATTAACCTGCAAAAGAATACCCTCAACATCATATGGATAGTCCGATAAGTTGCTACCGTAAAACACATACAATCCATCTTGAGCAGAATCTATAGTTGCAGCCCTCATACTATATATACCTGACCATCGGTCGATATTATCTTGCAGTAAATCTACCACTTTTTTTAATGTTGCCGATGTAACAGGCTTATAAACATCAGTTCCCGCCTCGACCTCTTCGTCAGTAGCGGCAACAATATACAACTGTCCCACACCGTCAATCGCCAGCCCGCCGTTAGCTTTCACAAGAACCAGTATACTTCCGTCATCGCCTATTGACAACCCGCTTCTGTTGGTGTTTACACCGTTGACCGATTTGCCGTACAGCTTAACGTTTCCGAGAGTGTCAAGTGATGCTATGGGAATTTCATCAACATCTTCCCATTCATCAAAAACCGCGAAAGAGCCGCCCTGATGCGCCCAACGCTTATAGATTTTACTATTGACTACATCAATAACTATTTGTAAATGGTCAAGGGAGAGTCCCGTTCCGTTACTATGAAGACATATAAGGATACCTCTTGTACATCCTTCAGGAGCATTGGTTGACGTTGAATCATCGAAATAATAAAACCCGTTATAAACCCCTGTGCCGCCATTAAAATTATAACCCGCAGGCAACGGCTGCCAGTAATGCTTTCCAAGTACAGCGCCGTCGGCGATTTTCTCAGCCGTAACGCACCCGTCCGGATGATCAAGAACCTCTGCTGTTTTATGTACATCGGCCGCTTCCTTGTCATCAGCCAACGCCTTTTCCTGTTCATTGACAGCCTCCGCCAGCACCTTTTCATTACTTTTTACTATAGGATACCATTCGCTAAGCGGTGTATTTCCGTCAAAATTCGTATTGATATTTACACTCATTATGCTGTTTCCTCCTCTATGATCTGTATTTTCTGCCCGTTAAAATATAAATTGCCGTTCTCGTCTGTCGTGAATGCCAGTCCGCTGACTGATAATTCATCCGCATTGACTGTCGACTTTTCGCCGGTTATGACAATGCACTCACCCAGGGTGAAACTGTCGCCGCTTGCGTCCATAAAAGAACCGCCGGCACTCAGAATACGCAATCCCGAACTGTCAATAACGACGCTTCCGTTAGCGACATTTCGGGCGGTTTCGGCCGTTGTTGCGACTGCGGCAAGTGTTGATGCGCTGAGATTTCCCGAGACCTTAGAGCCGTAAATTTTGCCGTTTTTTGCCGAAATATTTTTATATCTCTGTACAAGCACCCCAAGCTGATTAAGGTAGAAAAACGCATCCTTTTTTACGCGGCCGATTGATACTTCGGAAGGCTTGCCGCTGTACGGATATTTTTTAATAGATATGATCCGCTCCTTGATTGCGTTCCCCTTGCCGTCAAGAATTGTCACGGTGTCGCCGAGCTCTATATCATTGCGTAAATGTAGTTTGTCTACGTTTCCGGATATGTTATAGCTTGGCACATCTATTCTGTCAGGGTTCGCCGGGTCAAAATCCCACAGCGCACGGTTAAAAAGCTTATCGGGGCCCGATGTTTCTATGTCAGAGATTTTATATATTTTCTGACCCGGAATACATCCATAAACGGGATCGTATGCGTTTTCCGATAAAATATACGGTGTCGCGTCTGTATTCTGCGATGCTCCGGTTATATCCATATCGTTGTCGCCATACGGATAAAGCATCGTCACCATGTCGGTAATATCGGTTTCAATTGATACATCCGACAAATCCGATAAACGTATAAAATCGCCTTTATCCTGACCTATGCGCTCAACCAGTCCGTATAAATAGCTGTATGTTTTACCGTTTCCGGCTGCTTTTGTTCTGAAGAACAGCTCGCCCCGGCCGGCATTTGTGATTATATTCTGAAGAACGTCCCATAAGTTCGTTTTATCCTCCGCCTCATAATCAATGCTGCCGGAGAGGAGCGTCATACCCAAATTATTAAATACTGCGCCGTCGCTTATAAGATAATAATTAAGCACCCCTTGACCGGTGAGAAAATCGTCTGCCTGCCTGGCGACTTTATACAATTCTTCGCCAATAAAATCTCCGGTGGACGTTGAAGCTACGGACGGCAAATGTGCGCGCTTTGCCTGAAATACAAACATATGCTGGCATTTCACGTTGTATTTGCCCTGATTTTCCTGTAAACTTAACACTCTGTATTCTTCATCCTCACAGTATACTGTACGTCCTGCGGCTATGCCGCGCCCCTCTGACACAGGGATCTCAAATTCAAGTGTCAAATCATCGTTGATTGAGCTGTTGATTGCTACATCTCCGGCTGCCGTAAGCGGGGCGCCTGTATATTCTCCGGCAGATGCTAAATATATCATGTATTTTCAACCTCCCAGCCGTAAATAAATTTAGGTATATAAGATATTTTGACCGTCGGCTTCAGACTGCAAGAGATGGTTATTTTATTCTCGCCCGGCCGCAGTTCAAAGAAATCTCCGCCCGTTGGGGCC
>JBJEFT010000294.1:0-1677 GCA_051874315.1 Candidatus Ornithomonoglobus sp. | reverse complement strand
CGATCTTTCCGGTAACAGCCTCCCATTCATCCTGCCCTATCTCCAGCAGATTTACATATTGTCCGGATTTATTAAACGAGAAATCCCTGTCATATTCATCCGAAACCGAGAAGCTTCCGCTGAGGGCGCATATGCCGTCAATATCAAGCTCTGCATTGTCATACGATATTTTATCGTCTGTTACTGTTTTACCATACGCATTAAAGCTCATATCCCAGTCATTTAAGAACAGCTTTGCATTCAGCATGCTTTTGGTTTCCTCAAACGAGAAGCTTCCGCTTTCTCCGAAATAAATATTTTCCGAGAGCTTTCCGCTGCTGCTGTTATGCACACGCCTTATCGCATTCTGAACATCGTTATTTTTAAAGCACACTATAATGTCAAACGGATTGCCCTTGCCCTCAAAAGCCGCCGTCCATGAATCGTTCGCCGAATTTTTCAGCTCTATTTCACGTAAGGTCATGCCGTCAACCATAAATGACAACTCATAGTCATCGGCATATCCGGCAAACATTGTCTGCAGTTTATCTGCGGCTTCCGTACCATTGCTGCCGTCAGCATAGCTTATATAATCGGCTGCTATATCTATAAGCAGTGTTTCTGCCGAAGCCCTGTCGATTTTCAATGTATATACCTTTGCTCTTTTTCTTTTGTTCTCAACCGTAACCACAGCGGAGCCGTTCTTTTTTATTGGATTATTCTTAATAAGATCATACACCTCATTTTTTATACGCTTACCGTAAGCATCCGCAAAATCGTCCATGCTGTATTTCCCTGTGACAAAGCCCGCGGCAATACCGCCTATGGTATATCCCTCCGGTATCGTCACAATATCCTTAAATATTGAAGAGTTCCATTTTTCCGCAAAATCCGCGACGGGAATTTCAAAGCCGCCGCTGAAAATAGGCATATTAACATAAATACGTTCTCTGTCCTTATAAGCTTCAAGCGTCATACCGTTTTTCAGTCCTATTTCAGAAACGGTGCAGTTTCCGTCGCTGTTGCTCTTTACGGAAAAACTCATACCGTTAAGAACCGCTGAATCCGAAACAGTAAAATCTGCCTCTGTTTTGCCGCCGTCTTTAAGAAAATCCGCAAAAATTTCCTTCTCGTCATCGTCAAAATACTCAAACGTTTTTTCCGCATCATTTATGGCATTGATAAGACTTAACGCAACAATTTTATCCGGTGTTACAAAATGCTTATAAATTCCGAATAATCCGCCTGCGATTACCGCCGCTCCGGCGCATATGGAAATTATTATGGTCGCTTTTTTTGTTATCATATTGTATCCTGCCTCATAAATATTTTTTTAGTTCTTCTATATTCTCCAGTTTCTCTGTGAAGAACGGAAAATCTCTCCTTATTCTGTCCACACATCGTCTGCAGAAATCATAGCGCAGCTCCGGAATATCACGCATCTGTTGCTTCATACCCCATGTGTGGGTGAAGTAGTTCTCGCCGTTGTCAAAAAGACGTTCAAGATTTGAAAATTCCTTTATCTCAATTCCCATTCTCTTTGCCGCCATCGACATAAGCCGCTGCTCTGCAAACACCATGTATGTAAGATTGTCGCCGTCAACAGTATTGTCTATAAACTGCAGCGCCTCGTTAAGATAGTCCTCCTTGAGCGAGTTATTCTTTATGACATAAAACGCGCAGTTTGACGGCTTCTCG
>JBJEFT010000293.1:0-6251 GCA_051874315.1 Candidatus Ornithomonoglobus sp. | reverse complement strand
TTTTGCAATAAAGCTTGTCAAATCGCATGACTATATAACCTTTTATAATAAGACCTGCGCGGAGCGCAGAGCGATGTGGTATCCGCCGTTTTCGGAAATGATTTGTATACGATTTACCGATACTGACAACGAAAGAACGCGTCGCGCAGCATTCCGTTTCAGGGAACTGTTCGGCGATATAGCAAAGATACAGCAGCGTGTTGCGGTTCTCGGCCCGATACCATCGCAGATTGCAAAGATAAAGAATCAGTACCGCTGGCAGATAATCATTAAGTGTGATGCGATGGATAAGCTTAACGAAAGGCTTTGCGCCGCACAGCGGGGATTAAAGGAAGATAAGCGCTATGAAAGTGTAGTGGTTTCGATTGACAAGAACCCGATAACGATATATTGAGAAAGGAAGATTTAAATGGCAATTCGTCAGCTGCGTCTGCGTGAGGATGAAATCCTCAGAAAGCAGTGCAAGGAAGTAAAGAAGTTTGATGAAAAGCTCGGAATACTGCTTGACGATATGTATGATACAATGACAAAGGCGGAGGGGGTCGGTCTTGCCGCGCCGCAGGTAGGAATACTCAAGCGCGTTGTTGTAATAGACATAGGCGAGGGTAGAATAGAGCTTATAAATCCGGAAATTATTGAAACATCAGGCTCGCAGAACGGCGCGGAGGGCTGTTTAAGCTTTCCTGGACTGTACGGTGAGGTAGAAAGACCAAACTATGTGAAGGTGAAGGCGCAGGACAGAGAGGGACGATGGTTCACTGTTGAGGGCGAGGAGCTTTTGGCTCGCGCCTTCTGCCATGAATGTGACCATCTGAACGGTCATGTATTTACGGAAAAAGTAACGAAATATTTAGAATAGGCTTGAGTAAAATTGCCCATCTCACACGCCCGCGCTCACTTGAGTATAACGATATACGGCGTTCGCGCGGACATGTAATCTGAACGATTTTCTTTCAAGCCGGCATATACGATTTATGTGTGAAAGGCGGTAACGCATCATGAAGATACTTTTTATGGGAACGCCTGATTTTGCGGCGGCAATACTTGAGCGCCTGAGCAAAACGGAGCATGAGATAATTGGAGCGGTGTCGCAGCCGGATAAGCCGAAGGGCAGGGGACACAAGCTTATGCCGACAGACGTAAGGCTCAAGGCAGAGGAGCTTGGAATAGCAGTATATCAGCCTCAAACCTTAAAAGGCGAGGCGTTTCTGCCGCAGCTCAAAATATTAAAGCCGGATATGATTATAGTAGCGGCATACGGAAAAATACTGCCGCGCTATATAATTGATTTTCCAAAATACGGCTGCATTAACGTACACGCGTCGCTTCTGCCGAAATACCGCGGCGCGGCGCCGATACAGTGGGCAATAATAAACGGCGATGAAACCACGGGCGTGTCAATCATGCGCATGGATTACGGTCTTGATACCGGCGATGTGATCTCGGTTGCGGAAACGACAATAGGCAAATATGAGACCTCGGCGCAGCTTTTTGACCGTCTTGCCCTTATCGGCGGCGAGCTGCTTGTGTGCGCGATAGAGCAGATCGCGGACGGAACCGCAAAATATAAGCGTCAGAAGGACAGCGAGCATACTTATGCGCCCATGATAAGTAAAAAGGATGCGGTAATCGACTGGTACAGAAGCGCGGAGGAGATTTCAAAGCTTATTTGCGGAATGAATTCATATCCGCTTGCGCAGACTACCTATAAGGGCAAAAGCCTTAAAATAGTTGACGCCGAAATCACCGATGCGGTAAACGGCCGTCCGGGCGAGGTAATTGGACTTGTTAAAAAGCGCGGTCTGCTTGTGGGCTGCGGCAAGGGCGCGCTGTATCTTAAAAATGTTCAGTTTGAGGGTTCAAAGCGCATGTATATTGAGGATTATGCAAGGGGACATAATATTGAAAACGGTGTGATTTTAGGCGAAACTATTGTTTAATATTCTGAAAGGAGTAGAGAGTTTATGCTTACGGCATTTGCATATTCCGCTGACAGCGGCTTCTACGGAGGCTATTACGGCGGTATGGGATTCGGTTGGTTTGATCCGACATATATACTTGTTATTATCGGACTTGTAATAACGCTGCTTGCTTCGGCAAACGTAAACGGCACCTTCAATAAGTACAATAAGGTGAGATCACGCCGCGGCATTACCGGCGCGGAGGTTGCAAGAAAGATACTTGACGCAAACGGACTGTATAATATACGGATCGAGCGTGTTTCGGGAAATCTGACGGATCATTTCAGCCCGAAGGAAAATGTTATAAGGCTTTCGGACGCAACCTTTAATTCAACATCGATCGCGGCACTTGGAGTTGCCGCCCATGAGTGCGGTCATGCGGTACAGCACCAGGTCGGCTATGCGCCTATCAGGCTCAGAAACGGGATGGTACCGTTCGTTAATATATGCAATTACATTTCGCTTCCGGTCATTATAATAGGAATAATTTTAGGAGCGACAAATCTTGCCATGGTCGGAGTGATCCTGTTCTGCGCGGTATTCGCGTTCCAGCTTGTGACGCTCCCGACGGAGACGAACGCAAGCTCGAGGGCGCTTGCCACTCTGCGTGATATGGCGATACTTGACGAGGATGAGCTGCAAGGTACAAGAAAGGTTTTGTCGGCTGCGGCAATGACCTATTTTGCCTCCGCGGCATCGACGCTGCTCCAGGTTATAAGGCTGCTGCTCTTAGTGCAGAACAGCAATAGCAGGAGAAGAAGCTGATGAACGCGCGGGAAGCGGCATTTAAGACCCTTTATGAGATTTTATATAACGGCGCGTTTTCAAACCTCGCCTTAAAGGCAACACTATGCAGGGAAAGAGATATGTCCCGTGAGGACAGAGCGCTCCTGACAAATCTTGTATACGGCGTTGTATCGCGTCACTATACGCTGGAATATATAATCGGACAGTATTCCTCGGTAAAGCTCAAAAAGCTTGCAAAGAACATAAAGGTAATTCTTGAGCTTGGCATATATCAGCTTGTATATGCCGATAAAATTCCCGAAAGCGCCGCTGTAAATGAAAGCGTAAGGCTTGCGAAAAAGCACGGAAGAAAGGGCTCGGACAGGTTTGTAAACGCGGTTCTGCGCGCATTCTGTCGTGACGGCTGCGAGGTGCGGTATCCTGAGGATAAGGCGGAATACTTGGCGGTTAAATATTCCTACACTACGGATATGGCGCGGCTGTGGATAGATGATTTCGGCTTTGACACAGCAGAAAGGCTTATGGCATCGCTTAATGAGCCGCCCGCTCTGATGCTCCGCGCAAACACCTTAAAGATAAGCGCGGAGGAGCTGCTAAAGCGTCTTAGTGATTTCGGGATAAAATCAGAGCAGACAGAAGTCTCACTTATAAAGTCCACCGGCTTTGATGTGGGCAGAAACAAGCTTTACCTTAACGGTTATTTCAGCGTCCAGGACAAGGGCGCGTATAACGCGGCAATCGCGCTTGACCCGAAGGAGGGCGAAACGGTAATTGATATGTGCGCTGCTCCGGGCGGAAAGACAACGCATATAGCCGAACTGCAGCGGGATCGCGGCAGGATAATAGCCTGCGATATATATGAGCATAAAATAAAGCTTATAGAGGACAGCGCGCGCCGTCTTGGTATAAAATCGGTTGACGCAAGGCTTGCGGACGCGGCGGTAAGAGATAACGCTCTTGAAAATTTGGCAGACCGCGTATTATGTGATGTGCCATGCTCCGGCTGGGGGATAATACGCAGAAAACCGGATATTAAGCTTTGCAGAAACGATGTAAGCGGGCTGCCAATATTGCAGAGAAAAATACTTGACAATGCTTCGGAGTATGTAAAGCCCGGGGGAGTGATCGTGTATTCGACCTGCACAATAAATAAAAGAGAAAACGAAAACGTGACTGACGCGTTTTTAAAGGACAACGGTAATTTTGAAAAGGTATATGAAAAGACGTTCCTTCCCGATACGGACGGTTCAGACGGCTTTTATATATGTAAATTGATTAGGAATGCTTGATTTAAAGGATTTTAAATATAAGGAGCTGGAGGAATATCTGCTCTCGATAGGGGAAAAGAAATTCCGCGCGGCTCAGATATACAAATGGCTGCATATGGGAGTGACAAGCTATGACGAAATGACCGATATTTCAAAGGCATTGAGAGAAAAGCTCGGCACAGATACATATGTGTCCACACTTGAAATTGAAGAAAAATATGTTTCAAAGCTTGACGGCACGGTAAAATATCTGTTCAGGCTGCCGGACGGCAACTGTATAGAAAGCGTAGTCATGCGCTACCGTCACGGTCTTACTATCTGTATTTCATCACAGGTAGGCTGCCGTATGGGCTGCCGCTTCTGCGCCTCGACGATCGGCGGCTTGTTCCGTTCACTGACGGCGGGGGAGATACTGAATCAGGTGATATTTGCCGAAAAGGACATGGGCGAAAGAATATCAAACATAGTTCTTATGGGCAT
This sequence comes from Candidatus Ornithomonoglobus sp., assembly GCA_051874315.1. Taxonomy (GTDB): domain Bacteria; phylum Bacillota; class Clostridia; order UBA1381; family UBA1381; genus Ornithomonoglobus. The sequence continues at coordinate 1,795 of JBJEFT010000293.1, read as the reverse complement.
AGGCGAGCCGCTTGATAATTATGACAACGTGATAAAATTCCTTCACAATGTAAATCACGAGAAGGGTAAGAACATAGGCTACAGGCATATAACGCTTTCCACCTGCGGAGTTGTGCCGGGAATATATAAGCTGGCGGAGGAAAATCTCCCGATCACGCTTACAATATCACTGCACGCGCCTAATAACGAAATACGCGACAGCATAATGCCTGTAAACCACGCGTATAAAATCGAGGAGCTGTTTAAGGCGTGCCGGTATTATCTTGAAAAGACGGGACGGCGGCTGAGCTTTGAGTATTCGCTGATACACGGAGTAAACGACAGCCGGGAGAATGCGGAGGAGCTTGCCTCTCTTGTAAAGCCTTTGCGCGCGCATGTAAACCTTATTCCCGTAAACCGGGTCGAGGAGCGCGATTTTAAAAAAGGCTCAAGGAGCGAGATAAACGCGTTCTGTCAGCGGCTTATATCAAGCGGCGTGAACGCTACGATCCGCCGTGAGCTCGGCTCTGATATATCCGCCTCATGCGGGCAGCTCAGAAAGCGTGCCGGAAACATAAAGGAATAAAAGGAATATACAGAAGATAAATGAGTAAATTATTAAAGCACGAAAGGAGTGTGTGTGCTATTGAAAACAGCAGCGTTGACTGATGTGGGCAAAATCAGGAAAATCAATGAAGACAGTATGCAGGTGTTTACATCAGCCGAATACAGCTACGCAATAGTTGCCGACGGAATGGGAGGTCACGAGGCGGGCGAGGTTGCAAGCGCAATGGCGGTTGATGTAATAACAGGCTATATAGCGGAGCACATGGAGCCGGAGCTTGACAGGTTCCAGACCATGGAGGTTATGCGGCAGGCATTCCTTACCGCCAATTCCGCCATATATGACTATTCATGCGAGAATGACAGCGTAATGGGCATGGGTACTACGACCACGATGTGCATGATACGTGACGGATTTGTGATTTACGCGCATGTGGGCGATTCAAGAGCGTATATGGTTGGTGACGGCATAGTTCAGATAACAAGAGACCACTCCTTCGTCCAGGAGCTTGTAAAGCTCGGACAAATTACTCCTGAGGAGGCAAAGCACCACCCAAGACGTAATTACATAACCCGCGCAATGGGTGTTGAAGCCTTTGTGCGTGTTGATACAGGCGTAAAGCCATATAACGGAGAAAAGCTTCTTCTCTGCTCCGACGGCTTGTTCGGAGAGATTGAGGACAGCGAGCTTTTTGATGCGGTTAAGAATAATTCAGCCGAAACGGCGGTAAATACACTTATTGAACTCGCGAATGAGCGCGGGGGCAGCGATAATATCACTGCAATTGTTATGGAAGGAGATAATAACTGATGCTTAACACCGAAAATCTGATTGGTACAGTGCTCAGTGACCGTTATGAGGTCCTTGAAAAAATCGGCACGGGCGGCATGGCTACAGTATATAAAGCGCATGATAAGGTTCTTGACCGTGATGTCGCTATAAAAATACTCAGAGAAAATTTTGAGGGTAACAGTGAAATAGTTGAGAACTTTATTAAGGAAGCGCGTTCATCGGCAAGCCTTGTGCATCCGAATGTTGTTTCAGTTTATGACGTATGCACATACGGCGAAATCAACTATATGGTTATGGAGCTTGTGGACGGAATCACACTTAAAAAATATATAAAAAAGAACCCCCGTCTGCCATGGCAGGAGGCGTGCGATTACGCAATCCAGATTGCTCAGGGTATACAGGCGGCACATAAAAGGAATATAATCCACCGTGATATAAAGCCGCAGAATATAATCATTG
>JBJEFT010000292.1:0-1690 GCA_051874315.1 Candidatus Ornithomonoglobus sp. | reverse complement strand
TTTACAATTCTGTCTACTCCCTCCATATACACACCGACATACGATTTTAAGAACGATTTTCCCATAAATGCCGTTGTTTCGCCGGCGAATGAAGCAAGCGGAACAGGAGCTATTGCCGTATAGATATATAGCTTAAAAAATCTGCCCTACGCCGACACCCATTGCATAGAGGAATAAAAAAATGAGTACGGCTTTTAGGCTATCTGCATATATCATTTATTATATTTATTCTAACATACAATAAATGCAAAAAATTGTACAGCAAAAAGCTGAAGCCGCTTTTCGCTGTACAATACATTTATCCCAATATTTCCTCAATAAGCCTTGCGAGCTTTGTCGCCTTTTCTTCAAGCACCGCCTGATTTTTACCCTCTATCATAACTCTTACAAGCGGCTCCGTGCCGGACGGGCGGATGAGAACTCTGCCCTCTCCCGCAAACTCCTCCTCAAGCTTTTTACATTCTGAGGCGATCTGCTCATTCTCAAGATACTTATCCTTGTTTTCCGGCTTTACGACCGCGTTTACAAGCACCTGCGGAAGAACCTCGACAAGCGACGCTGCCTCCGACGCTTTTATACCTGTCTTTTTAAGTACCGCAAGGAACTGAAGCGCGCTTACAAGTCCGTCGCCGGTCGTGTTGTGGTCAAGGAATATGATGTGACCCGACTGCTCACCGCCCAGGCAATAGCCCTTGTCGAGCATTTCTTCAAGAACATAGCGGTCGCCGACCTTTGTGCGCGGTATGTTAAGACCGATCTTATCGCCCGCTATAAACAGTCCCAGATTGCTCATTACGGTCGCTACGAGCGTGTTCTGCTTAAGTGTTCCCTGCTCCATCATATACTTTGCGCATACCGCCATTATCTGGTCGCCGTCTATAAGCTTTCCGTTTTCATCGACCGCAAGGAGCCTGTCGGCGTCACCGTCAAACGCAAGACCGACATCCGCGCCGATAGAGGTCACATATGCCTGTAAGCTTTCCATATGCGTTGAGCCGCACATTGCGTTGATATTTACGCCGTCCGGTGTGTTATGTATCGCTTCAACATTCGCGCCGAGCTTATTGAGAGCCCTGAATGCTGTCTGATAGCTCGCGCCGTTCGCGCAGTCTATCGCAATTTTCATTCCGCGCAGATCGCAGTCTATCGTTGAGCACGCGAAAGCGACATAATCCTCGACCGCGTTATGATTTGCGCTGATATAACCGACCTTGCCGTGTGTCGGAAGATCTTCAATCTTCTTTTCGCCCCTTATGTATGCCTCTATTTCGTCCTCGACCTCGTCCTTGAGCTTATAGCCCTCGCCGTTAAAGAACTTGATGCCGTTATACTCGCATGGGTTATGCGATGCGGAAATAACAACGCCCGCGTCCGCCTTATACTTTCTCGTGAGATATGCGACTGCCGGTGTCGGGATAATTCCCATAGCTCCTGGATTCTTGCGGTCAGAACTGCCACCTGTACCTCAGGTGAACCGGTATCGCCGGGTGTTCTGGCATACTCGTTCATGATTGCTGTTTTCTTTTCCTTAGAAATCATTTTTCTTTCCTCCATATAATTCTTTTTACTTTCTGTGGAACCGCCGGATACTAAGCACCGGTTGGAGTTTCCGGGTACTGGGCATCCGCTAAATCACACTTTTCTACTTTATCATAAATATGTCAAAAAGTAAAGTCTTAATTTTATTTAG
>JBJEFT010000291.1:0-1697 GCA_051874315.1 Candidatus Ornithomonoglobus sp. | reverse complement strand
ACGGCGGAAAAGGAATATAAAAACGTTGCAATGGAAGAGCTGTCAATGGGAATGAGCGGCGACTTTGAGACTGCAATAAAGTGCGGTTCAACTATGGTGCGTGTGGGAAGCGCAATATTCGGCGCGAGAGATTACAGTAAGAAACAATAAAAGATACATTAGAGAAAGGAAGTGCGGATATGTCATTATTCAGCGATACAAAAGCGGCATTCAGCTCAAGTAACCGTGATTACGAGGAGGATTACGACCGCGAATATGAAAACCGTTACAGCCGGAGGGAGAGCAGAAGCTACAGCAGGTATGATGAGCCTGAGGAGCAGGAAGAGTATTATTATGACGATGAAGAGGATCAGGGCTGGCATCCTTTAAGAAATTTCTTTGAAAGAAGACGGCAGAAGCGTGAGGAAAGATTGGCTGAGGAAGAGGCGGCAGCAGAAGCTGAGGAGGAAGAAAGACGAGCGAGAAGCGCAAGAAGAGCCGATAGCGCGTCAAGATCATCAATAAGATATGACAGCGCGCAGTCTGTTGATATTGATGTAGAGCTTGTTGTGTTCTATCCGCAGACAATAGACGACTCAGACAGAATAGTAGAGGCTGTCCAGAGCGGAAAGCTTGTCATGTTTATCTTTGAGGCAGGCGAGGGCGCGAGAAACGCCGAAGCTGCTTCTGACGGAACCGCGCGCAGAATTGTGGATTATGTAGGCGGCGCGGCAAAGGGTATGAACTGCGGCTTCGGAAGGCTCAGCAACGGTATTTTCTGTATAGCGCCGAAAAATGTCAAGATTCCCCAGGACAGAGGGAGACGCAGAATCTGATGACACAGGACGATAAGCTTCTGATAGCCAGAACTGAGGATTTGTTCTCCTTATGTGATAAATACTGCTGCGCGCGTTTTTCGGATTTTCTTGACGGCGCGGAGCAGGCGGTTATAAGCGACAACCTTGTGTTCCCCTATGGCTATAACACATTGCTTTACGGCGGCTTTGATGATGCGGAAAAGAAAATACTGGGAGTGTTCCCGGAATGGATGGAGCCGGATAAGGCGGATTTCCCACTGACTTGTCTTAAAATTGAGGGCGGGTTCACAAGAAAGCTTACCCACCGTGACTATCTCGGAACAATAATGTCCTTAGGGATAGCGCCGTCAAAGCTTGGCGATATTGTGGTATCGGACGGCTTCGCATATGTTTTTCTGCACAGCGATATTGCGGATTATGTTGCGGACAATGTGAATAAGATAGGCAATCAGGGCGTTAAAATTACCGTGATGGAGGATCTGAGCGGTATTAAGGTTGAAAGAGAATATAAGACAGTAGGCGCGATATGCGCGTCGGAGCGTCTGGACGCGGTGACCGCTGCTGCCGCGGGTGTTTCACGTTCAGCTGCCGCCGGACTTATAGAGGGCGGCAGGGTGAAGGTAAATCACCGTGAAATAACAAAAACCTCAGAGCCTGTTAAGGAAGGAGACCTTCTTTCCGTAAGAGGTCACGGCAGATTTATAGTGTATAAATTCGGGGCGGAAACAAGAAGCAGCAGACTGCATGTTACATTTAAACAGTATATATAAATCATACTTTTTTGAAAGGGGCGGAGAACCGCTATGTTAAAACCAATAGATATTCAGAACAAGGAATTTGAAAAAAAGTTCAAAGGCTATGACTGTGACGCGGTCGATGATTTTCTTGATCTTATCATTC
>JBJEFT010000290.1:0-6342 GCA_051874315.1 Candidatus Ornithomonoglobus sp. | reverse complement strand
GTAATACTTATCGTGCATATAGTGGATAAGGTTGAGTGTGTTTACATATACGCCCACGAGCCATTCCATCATAGCGTCATACTTCTCGATCACCTCGTCATAATCAAGAATTTCCGAGGTTACCGGCTTGTACGCTGGACCGACCTGCGCGCGTGTCTTTGCGTCAATACCGCCGTTCAAAGCGTAAAGGAGACACTTTGCGAGGTTTGCTCTCGCGCCGAAGAACTGCATTTCCTTACCTGTCTGTGTAGCCGATACACAGCAGCAGATCGAATAATCGTCGCCCCATACCGGTCTCATAACGTCATCATTCTCATACTGGATCGATGATGTTGTAACCGAAATTTCAGCCGCATAGCTCTTGAAGTTCTCCGGAAGGTTCTTTGTATAAAGAACAGTAAGGTTCGGCTCCGGTGACGGTCCCATGTTCTCCAGTGTGTGGAGAAAACGGAAATCGTTCTTTGTAACCATGTGACGGCCGTCCTGACCGATACCCGCTACCTCAAGTGTCGCCCATACCGGGTCGCCTGAGAAGAGCTGGTTATATGAATCCGGTCTTGCGAACTTAACCATTCTCAGCTTCATTACGAAGTGGTCGATAAGCTCCTGAGCCTCCTGCTCTGTGATCACGCCGTTCTCAAGGTCTCTGTTGATATAAATATCAAGGAAGGTCGAAACTCTGCCGACCGACATAGCCGCGCCGTTCTGTGTCTTTATTGCAGCAAGATAGCCGAAGTATAACCACTGAACCGCTTCCTTGGCGTTTGTTGCCGGACCTGAAATATCGTAGCCGTATGAAGCAGCCATCTTCTTCATGTCCGCAAGGGCCTTATACTGCATCTGAATTTCTTCTCTTAAACGGATTATGTCATCAGTCATTGTGCCTGAGCCGCAGTTAGCGTGATCTTTCGCCTTCTGCTCCATAAGGTAGTCTATACCGTAAAGGGCAACTCTTCTGTAGTCGCCTACGATACGGCCTCTGCCGTATGTATCAGGCAGACCTGTAATGATCTTATTCTTTCTTACCGCGCGCATTTCCGGTGTATACGCATCGAAAACACCCTGGTTATGTGTTTTATGATAATCATTGAATATCTTATGCATCAACGGGTCGGGTGTGTAACCGTAGTTCTCAAGAGCGCCCTCTGCCATCTTGATTCCGCCGAACGGCATGAATGCGCGCTTTAACGGCTTGTCTGTCTGAAGACCTACGATCTTTTCGAGATCCTTGTCAAGATAACCCGGACCGTGTGATGTGATCGATGATACAATGTTAGTATCCATGTCAAGAACTCCGCCCTTAGCTCTCGCCTCTTTAAAAAGGACCTGGAGCTCATCCCAGAGCTTGTTTGTAGCCTCTGTAGGGCCGGTCAGAAATGAGCTGTCACCCTCATACTGTGTATAGTTGTTCTGAATAAAGTCTCTGACGTTTATTTCATCCTTCCATAAACGTCCCTCAAAACCCTGCCATGCATTTGTGTTCATGACTTTTGTACCTCCTGTGTGTTAAAAGATTGTGTATAATTCTGAGGTCTTGTGGACCTGTAATTATCTACGCATAATTATAACATACTCTACAAAATAAGTCAACTTTTTAAAACTGGCAAAATAAACAAAATATTGAAACAATAGTTACCCATATTTAACTTAAATAGATAAAAAACACAGGTATAACACAAGATGTTGTGGAAAATACTAATACAAAAAGTTATAATACACAAACAATCGGAGGGAGAAAATGGAGAAAGGACTTACAGATGCATGGGCAGGCTTCCGCAGCGGAGTATGGTGCCGCGGACGCGTTGACGTGCGGGATTTTATACAAAAAAACTATAAGCCGTATACGGGAGACAGCAGCTTCCTCACAGAACCTACCGAGGCGACAAAAAAACTGTGGGAGGACATATCGGAGCTTTCGGCAAAGGAGCGTGAGGCGGGCGGTGTTCTCGATATGGATACCGATATTGTTTCCGGTATCACCTCACATCAGGCGGGATATATAGACAGGGAGCTTGAAAGGATCGTCGGCCTACAGACGGACAAGCCGTTTAAACGCGCGCTTCAGCCCTACGGCGGCATAAGAATGGCGGAAACCGCCTGTCACTCCTACGGCCGGGAGGTGAGCGAAAGGGTCGACGAAATATTCACTAAATACCGCAAGACCCACAATCAGGGAGTTTTTGACGCATATACGCCGGAAATGAAGCTTGCAAGAAAATCCGCGATAATAACAGGGCTTCCCGACGCCTACGGCAGAGGCAGAATAATCGGCGATTACCGCCGCGTTGCGCTTTACGGTATCGACAGGCTTATTGCCGACAAGAAAAGGCAGAAGGAGCTTGTCGCGGGTGAAATGACGGAGGAGAAAATAAGACTGCGTGAGGAGCTTGAGGAGCAGCTCAAGGCTCTTGCGGAAATGGCGGAAATGGGTCAGCTTTACGGCTTTGACATAACAAAGCCCGCCGCAAATGCAAAGGAAGCTGTTCAATGGCTCTATTTCGGATTTCTCGCCGCGATCAAGCAGCAGAACGGAGCCGCGATGAGTCTCGGCAGAACCTCAACCTTCCTTGATATATATATCGAGCGTGATTTGCAGAACGGAGTGATTACGGAGCAGGATGCGCAGGAGCTTATCGACCACTTTATAATGAAGCTGCGCATTGTGAAATTTGCAAGAACACCGGAATATAACGCGCTGTTTTCCGGCGACCCCACATGGGTCACAGAATCCATAGGCGGCATAGGAATCGACGGCAGACCGCTTGTGACAAAAACCTCTTTCCGCTATCTTAACACGCTTAACAATCTCGGTCCCGCGCCGGAGCCGAATCTCACAGTGCTATGGTCGCCGAGACTGCCTGAGGGCTTTAAGCAATTCTGCGCCGAAATGTCTATAAAAACCTCTGCGATACAGTATGAAAACGATGAGATCATGCGCGCTGCTCACGGTGACGATTACGCGATCGCGTGCTGTGTTTCTTCAATGATTGTCGGAAAGGAAATGCAGTTCTTTGGGGCGCGCGCCAACCTCGCAAAGTGTCTGCTATACGCAATAAACGGCGGTGTTGACGAGCTGCTCAAAATACAGGTGGGACCCGAATACGGTCCGTGCACCGGAGAATATCTCGATTATGACGAGGTAATGAAGAAATATGACGCTATGCTTGAATGGCTTGCCGGTCTGTATGTAAACACTCTTAACGTCATACACTATATGCACGACAAATACTGCTATGAAAGCGCGCAGATGGCTCTGCATGACAGGGATGTAAAGCGCTATTTTGCCACAGGCATTGCGGGGCTGTCCGTTGTGGCGGATTCCTTAAGCGCGATAAAATACGCGAGGGTAAAGCCTGTGCGCGACGAAAACGGCATAGCCGTTGACTATATAACCGAGGGGGATTTCCCCAAATACGGCAATAATGACGACCGCGTTGACACAATAGCCGCGGAGCTTGTAAGCTCCTTTATGGATAAAATAAGAAAGCACCACACCTACCGCGGCGGAATACCGACAATGTCGATACTCACAATAACGTCAAACGTAGTCTACGGCAAAAAGACCGGAAACACACCGGACGGGAGAAAAACAGGCGAGCCGCTTGCTCCGGGCGCTAACCCCATGCACGGACGCGACAGCAGCGGAGCCGCCTCCTCTCTTGCCTCGGTTGCCAAGCTGCCCTTTGCCGACGCTCAGGACGGCATATCAAACACCTTCTCGATAATCCCCGCAGCTCTGGGCAAGGACGCGAGAATTTTCGCAGGCGAACCGGACCTTGACGAATTAATGAAAGGAAGTAACGTATCATGACACAGCAGGAAGAAAATCTCATAGGCCTCCTTGACGGATATATGGAAAAGGGAGGTCATCATCTCAACGTAAATGTTTTTAACCGTGAAACGCTGCTTGACGCGCAAAAGCATCCGGAAAAATATCCTCAGCTTACGGTGCGCGTATCCGGCTATGCTGTGAACTTCTCAAAGCTCACCAAGGAGCAGCAGGACGACATCATCAGCAGGACCTTCCACGAAAAATCATGAAGGGGCGCATACACTCACTCGAATCCTTCGGCACGGTGGACGGCCCCGGAATACGGTTTGTGATCTTTTTTCAGGGTTGTCCCATGCGCTGCCTTTACTGCCACAATCCCGACAGCTGGGACCCGACGGGCGGCACGGAAATGACGGCGGATGAAATACTGCAAAAGGCGGACAGCGTGAGGGAATTTCTCAAAAACGGCGGCATAACCGCGACCGGCGGAGAGCCGCTTATGCAGCTTGAATTTCTGACGGAGCTTTTCCACAGAGCAAAGGACGAATATAGCTTTCACACCTGCCTTGACACCTCGGGGGTTACCTTCAGCAGCAAAAACAAAGCAAAATTTGATGAGCTGATCAAATACACCAACCTCATAATGCTTGACATAAAGCATATCGACCCCGATGAGCACAAAAAGCTCACATCACAGAAGCAGGATAATATTATAGCCTTCGCTCGCTATCTTTCCGACAACGGCATCCCTGTATGGATACGCCATGTGCTTGTTCCCGGCATAACGCAAAACGATGAATACCTATACAAGCTCGGGCAGTTTATAGGAACGCTCAGGAATGTGAAGGCGGTCGACGTTCTCCCCTATCACGATATGGGAAAGGCAAAATACGAAAAGCTCGGCATAAAATATCCGCTCGCAAATACAAAAGCCCCGTCGGAGGACGAGGCGGTTCACGCGCGGCAGGTGATCCTGGATGGGATGAGAAACTTTAACTTCTCTTTTCACTGAGTTTTCTATAGTAAATACTCGTTTTTATACTATATGTAATTGAACGTGAAGCTGTCAAACTCACAAATATTCTTATCCGTTGTCGTCTCAAATCTGAAATACACCGCATGCTTTCCGGTAATTTCCGAAATCAGCTTCACAGTATCGTTACCGCCTGACAATACCGCTATTATCTGCCCATCCGGCTTATCGGCGGTAACGATAATCCTGCCGTCCGGGAGCATATCCTTTGTATTTACGGTAACAGATTCAGGTGATGCATCACCGAACTGCATATACTTAAAGTTTGCCGGATAAAAATTTTTAATACCCCTTTTCAATTCGAAAAAAATGTGTTATACTATATAGCAACAGAATTATACAAAAAGGGTGAGAACAATTAAAGACGAAACGAGAACAGATATTCCCGATGATTTCCTTTCTGATGATGAGGACGATTTTGACTGCTCATTTATGGAGGATGATTACACCGAGAAGTTTTATGTAAAAGAACCTCCTGCGCCGGACAGGACGCCTGAAGAAAAAAGAAGCACAGATGAAGAAAATCCGTATGAGGAAAGACAGCATGAGGCGTGGACCGCCAAGCCTTCTGTGTCGGCTCATATAGCGGGAAGAAAAATCAGAGTTAACAGTATGCAGGCAGTGATCGCTATAATTGCGGCGGCTGTTGTTGTATGTGCTGCGGCAGTCTGCATAGTGCTTAAATCAGGCTCTGATAGTGAGCCTGAAGTTATAACAGAGACTGTCGAAGAACCAACGGCAGACACGTCGCAGGAAATTGCCGGCGCTCCGGTCGGTAACATTCCCGCGCCTGATCAGATTCAGGACGTTATTGATATAATTGCGGCATCAAGGCTGAACGGTATGACGCACCGCTGCTATCTGACCTTTGACGACGGTCCGTCATCTGTTGTGACCGGTGAAATTCTGGACATACTGGCAAAATATAATGCAAAGGCGACCTTCTTTGAGGTAGGTAAATATGTGGATCAGTATCCCGAAATTACAAAGCGTGTATATGATGAAGGACATCTACTCGCAAACCATTCGTATAGTCACAATTATGATGAGCTCTACGGAAGCGCGGAAAGCTTTGTCGGGGAGATAAACGCGTGTCAGACTGCGATTGAGAACGCGACAGGCGCTCCGATGACCTTTAAGCTCATGCGTTTCCCGGGAGGCAGCTATAATTCCGGTGACCATGCCGCGGAAAAACAGATATACAAGGAAAATCTGAAGCAGCTTGGGTATTATTTCTGCGACTGGAACTGTCTTAACGGTGATGCGGAAAGCTCGTCAAAAACTCAGACAGAGCTTGTCCAGACCTTCCTTGACACCTCGGCGCAGTATATACCTGAGGGAAAAAATATTGTCGTACTTATGCATGATACAGATGCGAAGCAGACCACTGCCGATGCGCTGGAGCTGATTATTCAGTATATGAGCGAGCAGGGCTATACCTTCCACAGACTGGACGATATTACATTGTAACAAAAAGACCTGCAAAACTAAATTATTGTTTAGCGACTTTTGAAGTCCGCCCCTAAAAGGGGCGGGG
>JBJEFT010000289.1:0-6360 GCA_051874315.1 Candidatus Ornithomonoglobus sp. | reverse complement strand
AAAAGCTTATTTTTCTTTGTTTTTCAATCGATTGCGCTATAAGATTACCATACCGGAGAAATCTTTTCAATAAAAAATTCGATACTTTATGTCAACCACTACGTCGAAAAAAATTACTTTCCTGTAAAATTATCCGGCTTCTTACCTGTTTTATATTTTAACATATTATTCATCATAAAATGTACTTTTTTCGATGGTTTATGTAAACCAAAATCGAGCAGAGGATTTTTTCAGCCCTCCTCTCACACCGCCATACATGCCGTTCGGCATACGGCGGTTCAACTCAAATTTAAAATATGTCCGCGTATTACTGTAAATTTGTCGGTATCACTATTGCAAAACCGAGGAAAATATGTTATTATATTAATATATTGTATTAAATTCAGGAGTTATGACAGCATGGTAAGAATATACATAATCCGCCATGGAGAAACGGAGCCTAATACCCGCTTTGCATGTCTGGGCAGGCTTGATGTTCCGCTCAATGAAAACGGACTGGAACAGACGTCAGCGCTTACAGAGCGAATCAAGAATGTTTACGCGGATAAAATATACATCTCTCCCCTTTCCCGGGCTTATGAGACCATAAAACCGTACTGTGAGCTTCATCCGAAAATTCCGGTTATTACGGAAAACGGAATAACAGAGCGGGATTACGGTGAATGGGACAATATGTCCTTTGCCGAAATTGAGGCATCGGACCCGGCGCGGTACGCGATGTGGCAGGAGAATTTCACAGGCTACAGAGTTCCCGGAGGGGAAAGCTCGGAGGATGTGCAGGAGCGCGTTAATGAAGCGCTTGACCGTATTACCTCGGAGAACGACGAAAAAACCGTGTTTTTAGTAACACACCTCGGAACGGCAAGACAGATAATTTCCCGTTTATTATGTCTTTCGCTGGAGGAAAGCTGGCGCTTTACGATGAACAACGCGTCCTGCGCCGTGATAGATTACGACAATAACGCCCGATGCGGCGTATTAAAATACTTGAATATATAAGTAGAATCAGAAGGAGAAAGCAATGGCAGAAGTAAGAAGAATTTACGTTGAAAAGAAGCCGGGCTTTGACGTTGAGGCAAAGGATGTACTTGCCGATCTTCGTGAAAACCTGAACATGAAGGGACTCACCGATGTCCGCATCATAAATCGTTATGATGTTGAAGGAATCACAGACGAGGAATACGCAAAAGCGCGCGGTCTCATATTCTCAGAGCCGCCGGTTGACAACGCCTATGACGAGAAGATAGAAATTACCGAGGGTAAGAAGTTCGGCGTTGAGGCGCTTCCGGGACAGTTTGACCAGAGAGCCGCAAGCGCGGAGGAATGTATTTCGATCCTCACCGCTAAGGACCGCCCGACAGTACGCTATGCAAAGGTGTACGTTCTTATAGGCGATATTACAGATGAGGACGTTGAAGAAGCGAAGAAGTATGTTATTAACCCTGTTGAATCAAGAGAGGCATCCCTTGAAAAGCCGGAATCCCTTGATATGAAGGTGGATTATCCCGAGGACGTTAAGACAGTTGACGGCTTTATTACTATGGGTGAGGCTGATATGCAGTCATTCCTTGACAGTATGGGCTTTGCAATGGACCTTGACGACCTTAAGTTCTGTCAGAACTATTTTGCAAACGACGAGAAGAGAGATCCGACAGTCACAGAGCTGCGTATGATAGACACATACTGGTCAGACCACTGCCGCCACACAACCTTCTCAACAAAGATAAATAACGTTAATATCCCGGACGGCAAGTATGCCGATGTTATCGCGGACGCATACGCAGAGTACAAGGACGCAAAGGCTGAGCTTTACGCGCCGGACAGAAACGAATGCCTTATGAACATGGCTACAATCATCGTCAAGCAGCTCAAGAAGAAGGGCTATCTTAAGGAAATAGACGAGTCGGAGGAAATCAATGCCTGCTCGATCGTTATGCCGGTCGAGGTGAACGGCAAGGAAGAGGACTGGCTCATAATGTTCAAGAACGAGACCCACAACCACCCGACGGAAATTGAGCCGTTCGGCGGCGCGGCAACCTGTCTTGGCGGCGCCATCCGTGACCCTCTCTCAGGCCGTTCATATGTATACCAGGCTATGCGCGTCACAGGCGCGGGCGATCCGAGAAAGTCACTCAAGGAAACAATTCCCGGCAAGCTCATGCAGAGAAAGATCACAAAGAAGGCATCATCGGGCTACAGCTCATACGGCAACCAGATAGGACTTGCAACAGGTCAGGTACAGGAAATTTACGATGAGGGCTATGTTGCAAAGAGAATGGAGATAGGCGCGGTTATAGGAGCCGCTCCTAAGGCAAACGTAATCCGCGAGGTTCCCGAAAAGGGCGATGTTATTATCCTTCTCGGCGGACGCACAGGCCGTGACGGTATAGGCGGAGCAACAGGCTCATCAAAGGCGCATGACGAAAAATCAGTCGTTACATGCGGCTCAGAGGTTCAGAAGGGTAACCCGCCTGTTGAGAGAAAGCTCCAGAGACTGTTCCGTGACAACAAGGTTACAACACTCATCAGACGCTGCAACGACTTCGGCGCGGGCGGTGTTTCGGTTGCCATAGGCGAGCTTGCCGACGGCTTACAGATCGACCTTGACAAGGTTCCGAAGAAGTACGAGGGTCTTGACGGTACAGAGCTTGCAATCTCGGAATCACAGGAAAGAATGGCTGTCGTTGTACGCTCAAAGGACGCAGACACATTTATTAAATATGCCCACGAGGAAAACCTTGAGGCAACAATAGTTGCGGTCGTTACCGACCTTAACCGTCTGCAGATGACATGGAGAGGCAAAACGATCTGCGATATTTCAAGAGACTTCCTCAACACAAACGGCGCAACAAAGAACACAGATGTAGAGGTAGAGCTTCCCGATGAGGCGGCAGCGCCGTTTAATAAAGAGGTATCGGACGTTAAGGCGCAGTGGCTCCAGACACTCGGCAGCCTCAACGTATGCTCACAGAAGGGCTTATCCGAAAAATTCGACTCAACCATCGGCGCCGGCTCGGTTCTTATGCCGTTCGGAGGAAAATATCAGCTCACACCTACAGACGGTATGGCTGCGAAGGTTCCTGTGCTTGAGGGACAGACAAACTCGGCTACAATAATGACCTTCGGCTATAACCCGGAGATCTCAAAGTGGTCGCCTTACCACGGCTCAACCTATGCGGTTGTTGAATCCGTTTCAAAGGCGGTTGCAATGGGCGCGGATTACAAGACAATATATCTCACCTTCCAGGAGTATTTTGAAAGACTCGGCACAGACCCGAAGAGATGGGGCAAGCCGTTCGCGTCACTCATGGGCGCATACAAGGCTCAGCTTGCGCTCAATATCGCGGCCATTGGCGGCAAGGACTCAATGTCCGGTTCATTCAATGAGCTTGACGTTCCTCCTACCCTCACATCGTTCGCGGTCGCTCCGGCAAAGGCCGATAAGGTAATTTCACAGGAATTTAAGAAGGCAGGCTCAAAGCTTATCTACTTCCCGCTTACTATGGACGAAAACGATCTTCCTGACTGGGATGCTTTAAAGGCTATGTATGAGACTGTTCACGCAGCAGAGGACGCAGGAAGGGTTATTTCGGCTACAGCCGTTAAGGGCTTCGGTCTTGCGGAGGTTATCGCAAAGTCTGCATTCGGTAATATGATAGGCGCGGAGCTTAACGAAAACGTAACACCCCAGCTGCTCTTTAACGCACCGCTCGGTTCAATAGTTGTTGAGACCGATGAGGAAATTGAGGGCGGTATCGTAATAGGTACAACAGGCGGAAACGCGCTTAAAGCGTGCGGCGCTGAAATTTCTCTTTGTGACGCGGCAAAGGCATGGACAAGTCCTCTCGAAAAGGTATATCCGACCCACGCGGGACACTTTACAGAGGAGCCGGAAACCTACAGCTACGACAAGAGAAGTATCACGGTCGCAGGAGAGAAGTTTGCAAAGCCGAGAGTATTCATTCCTGTATTCCCGGGAACAAACTGCGAATATGACACGGCAAGAGTATTTGAGCGCGCAGGCGGCGCTGCCGATGTATTCGTTATAAGAAACCTCACAGGTAACGACGTTGAGGAATCTCTTACGGAGATGAAGAAGAGAATAGACAACAGTCAGATAATCATGATTCCGGGCGGCTTCTCAGGCGGTGACGAGCCGGAGGGCTCGGGTAAGTTCATTGCCACAGCCTTCAGAAATCCGCAGGTTAAGGAAGCGGTTATGAATATGCTCAAAAACCGTGACGGACTTATGCTTGGTATCTGCAACGGCTTCCAGGCGCTTGTAAAGCTCGGACTTGTGCCTTACGGTGAAATCCGCGATCTTGACGCGGATATGCCGACACTGACCTTTAATACGATCGGACGTCATATTTCGAGAATGGCATACACAAGAATCGCGTCAAACAAGTCACCGTGGTTTGCAAACGTTAACACAGGCGATATCCACACAATCGCGCTTTCACACGGAGAGGGCCGCTTTATCGCATCACCTGAAACAGTTGCGCAGCTTGCGGCAAACGGTCAGATCGCGACACAGTATGTAAACCTTGACGGCAAGGCTACCTATGACAGCGAGTGGAACCCGAACGGTTCGGTCGCTTCAATCGAGGGTATCCTCTCACCCGACGGAAGAATCCTCGGCAAGATGGGACACAGCGAGCGTATCGGAAATAATATCGCGTCGAATGTTCCGGGCGCCAAGGACCAGAAGCTTTTCGAGGCAGGTATAAGCTACTTCAAATAATACTGCAAGATAACAAAAGGGGCTGTTCAAGTGATACAGCCTCTTTTTTCATACAAAAAACCGGAGAAATTATATGCTCTCCGGTTTAAATATATATAACTGTTAAATTACTTGTTAAGCTTAGCCTCGTACTGGAGAATAAGATCAACATTAGCCTGCTCTATCGAATTCAGATTTGATGCCTCATTATCATAGTTATATGAATCCTTTATCTTATACCATGAACAGCCTGAGAAATATTCTCTGAGGTCGGCGTTCTGGAACTTACGTCCGTGACGCGCGAATATCTCGTTTCTTCCGATATAAAGCTCTGTAGCTGTCTTGCCCGCAAGATCGGCATCGGTGAGCTTTTCAAATCCTGAATTCGGGAACACATACTCTCCCGTATAATTTGTTACCGTGGTGATCTCATATACATCATTGCCGTTAAGGGTCTCACTGGTCTTAAAGGCTGTTATCGTCATAGGTCTGCCGGCTACAAATGATGTGGTTGTATCCGAGCTTACCTTTGCATAGTAGGTTGCGCCGTTATATTTAAAGGACATATAGTTCTTTCCGCCGTTTTCTACTACCTCAACGCCCGTTACAAGCGCAGCTGTGAACTTGCCGTCCTTATATCCGCCCTCACTGCTGTAGGTCTTGCCGCCGAAGCTTGGCGACGAAACCGAAGCAGAACCGCCGCTTATAGAACCGCCTGATGAAGCGCTTGTACTGCTGCCGCCTGACGAGGTGCTTGCACCGCTGCCACTCGAAGAAGCGCTTGCGCTGCTGCCTGACGAACTGCCGCCCGATGCGCTGCTGCCGCTGCTTGCGCTTCCGCTTGTCGGCTTCCAGTTTGTTCCGCCCGACGAACTGCTGCTGCCTGACGTGCTTCCACCGCCTGTTGATGTATTCTGAGCTCCGCCGTCAGTATCTGTCTCCGCCTGATCCTCTTCACCGGTCTGCTCAGTTGGTACTTCCTCACTCTCTACCGGAGGCGGTGTAATATCATCCAATGAATCGTCAACCGGCTGCTGCGTTGAAATTATCACATCCGGAGCCTCCTCATGATGCTTCCAGAGCGTATAACCGCCATATCCGCATCCCGCAATGACAACAAGCACAATAAGAGCGATAATTGCCTTATTGCGCGCCTGTTTTCTTTTCTTGAGCTTTCGTCTTTTCTCTATTTCCTCAAGCTGCGACTGTTTTTCGGCACGCATCCTTTCCATCTGCCGTCTGCGCTTTATCTCGTTTTCATCAAGTATTTCTTCTATTTCATCATCTGAATCGTTATTGCCAAGACTTTCATCATTACCGCTCTCATTTACCACGCTTTCCTCTGAAACCGCTTCTGACTGCTCCGCAGCTTCCGGCTGTACTTCAGGCGTCTCGGGAACCTCAGGGACAATATTCTCCTCATAGGTCTCTCCGCAGAACGGACATTCTGCCGCATGGTCATCTATCTGAGCGCCGCACTGTTTACATATCATTGTATATTCCTCCGATCATTCAATATAAACGGTTTTTATCGTTTATGTATTATGATATACTTAAATTATATTATACAATATTACATATTAATTGTCAAGTACACCGCTTTTACTTTTCTATTACAAATATTACGTTTTTCATTT
>JBJEFT010000288.1:0-6362 GCA_051874315.1 Candidatus Ornithomonoglobus sp. | reverse complement strand
TGTGGCATATGCAGTCGCTGCCGCTGCAGAATCGGTTATTGCAGACTCAGCTGAATATGTCCGTACCATACCGCACAAATACTCGTCAGTTGCGAGTGAGCAGCCCTGATACCATCTTGTAAGGGTTTGTTCGGAGACATTCTGACCGTCGGGGATCATCATTATAACATTCATGTTATTTCCGTTGGAACTAATAGGACGTGACGCATCTGTATAGCTGTCAAGGGAATAGCTGTCGAGCTTTTCAAGACGCGACTGTTCCTCGGATATGAACTCTGCGGAATCAGTTATAGAACTATATATAGAAGGAAAATCCTCACTGTTGATGCCCGTGTAGCCAAGGCTTATCAGGCATACAATCACAATAAAGCATAGTGATATTTTTCTTGTTTTTTTCAACATAATGTTCCTCTTTTTCAAATTGTTTGTGCTAAATATGTCATAATACAAGAGTAGACAAAACCATAAGGTTTTGTCTACTTCTATATTTTATTTGATAATAATTACCAAATCTGGGGAAGCCACTCCGGAACACCCTGGTAGCTTGTTTCACCATCCTGAGCAACAGTGATCCATGCATTGCTAACTGCATTTGAACCAAAGTTAAGACGGAATGTGTAACCATTCGCGCTGTTTACAGCATTTATATCATCATAACCGAATGCGAATGTTACAGGAACTATCTGATTGTTTGCATTTAAAGCAACCTGTTCAACCTTTACTGAAGTACCCTCAAGTTCCTTTGTAGCAATCTCATAAGCCTTTCTTGATGTCAACCAAGCAAGCGGAACTGCTGCCGGTGCAGGAAGTGACGCATGGCTTGAAATCCAAAGGAATGACTGCTTATCCTGAGCAAAGTACTGCTTTGAAATTGTTGAGTGTGAGCATGTAGCATATACAAGGTCAGCAAGGTTAATGTATGTGTTTGTGCCTGAGTTGTAGCTTACTACCGGCTGAGCGTTAACATATACCTTGATGTCTGTAGGAACTGTTGTGAAAGCAACGTCACCCTTATAAGCCTTGTAGTTACGTACAAGTGACTGATTTGCTGTAGGATACCATGCCCAAGCGCCCGGATCCTTGCTGATATATACAGCTCTTGCATTTTCGTCCCAGTCAACCTTAAAACCAAAAGTCTTAATATCTGATGTTGATACAACACTATGGTCATTGATTGTGTAGGACTGAATCGGATAGTTGTTGATGAATGCATCTATATCTGTATAATATGCATTCGGTGTTGCAGCTGAAGCTGCTACTGCTGAGCACATTGATACTGCAAGTGTCAATGCTGCTACTAATGATAACTTTTTCTTCATTTGGAAATCCTCCTGTTTTTTAAGTATAAATTGATACACAAAAACGCTAGCATATTTTTATGTATCGTATTTTTGACAAGTGTACCCCAATATACAGACATATAACCGTATGTATATCGACTGCCTCACTTGAATTTAAGAATATTATACCACTCTGTGTATAATTTGTCAATACTTAAAATTAAAAAAGTATAAACAAAAATTTTATAAAAAATTCATAAAGAAATTACCTTTTATATACATATTATGTCATATTATGGGGAATATCTGCCCAATAAGCCATATTTCATATAATGACCGGTGGCGTTGTCAGGTCGCGTCCTCCGCTGCGCAGCCCAGGAGCTGTGGCGGCAAGGGAAAATATGTCCTCCGCCCGTCTGTTTATTTCAAATATCTCATCGCCGCGATAGTCCGCCGCCTTAATAATGACCGGCAGCCGCGCGGCGGTTTTCATCTGTTTAAGAAGCGCCTTGCCGCGGTCTGTCATGCCGAGAACACGGATATACGACGGGGGCAGGGAGGCGCGTTCCTTTGTGATACCGAGGAACACAGACCATATTATGCGCCTTATGCGGCTCATGGTGTACCGCTTTGACTTTACCGCGTTACACACTTCATTTATCGTACACGAGGTCACAGCCGCCTTTATGAACTTATTTTCAAGTCCCTCCGCGACGTCGTTGATTTGTCTGATATAGTCCGCTCCGCAGGCGCGCAGCCGCGCCATAACCGCCGTGTCAAGCCTGCCGCTGTCGTATACGGGAAAGCTGCCGCCGTACGGCACAAAGTTGTCTATGCTGCCGTTTTCAAGGATAATACGGCGCAGCTCCGAGGCGCTTGCAAATTCGTCTGTAGTTTCGGCGCTGTCATGTCCGGTTCCCCTGCGCGTGACGGCGCATATATCAAATGCGGCGTTGAGCGCCTTGGCGGCGCGCAGATACTCGATCCCTAAAATATCGTTGGGGGAGGAGAGAAGCGCGGGGGATATAAGTCCCTCGTACGCTCTCGCTCTGGCGGCGGGATAGCTCATGCCCTCCGCCATAAGACTTTTGAGCCTTTGCGATACCTCGGGCGGTTCGTTTTCAAAAAGAGCCGCCGCCTTGTCAAGCTCCCGCGTGTTTCCGCTTTCCGAGCCGAAGGCGAGAGTGTCAACGACGCCCGACGCGTGCAGTGTTGCGGCGGCGCCGTATGCGAATTTCTGCGCGGTGTTGAGCGAAAAGGTGACGGGCAGCTCAAAAATGAGGTCGGCACCGTTTTCCAATGCCATTTTCGCGCGCGTCCACTTATCCGTAACCGCCGGTTCTCCGCGCTGAACAAACGCTCCGCTCATGACGCAGACTATCGGCTCATTGTTGTTAAGCCGTTTCGCTTCGCTTATAAGATATTTATGTCCGTTGTGGAACGGATTAAATTCAGCAATAATTCCTATAGCCATAAGAACTCCTTAAAATGTCTGCTTTATAAACCTTCTTATTTCCTCCTCGGCGTCCTCGACCTCCTTGTGGAACTCGTCCGCGCTCACCCTTGTCGCGCCGCTGCCGAGAATGATGACCTGCTCGAGGTTGTCAGAGGTCGCAACGCGTACGCGGTGCTTTTTCGCAAGGTCATGTGTGACCTTTTCAATATACGCGTCCGCCGTTTCAGCTTCCTTTGTGTATACCACGTTTATATTATGAACCTTTTCAACGGTTCCGGGATTGCCCTTGACCTTATACGCGTCAAACACGAGGATAAGCTCGCAGTTTTTGTAGCCGCGGTAGTTGCACATGCGGTTTATAAGCGTTTGCCGGGCAAGCTCCAGATTGTCCTTTGCAAGCGCGTTAAGCTCCTCCCATGCGAATATTATGTTGTAGCCGTCAACAAGAAGATAGGCAGGTCCTGTCAGAACAGGCATTTTTCTGCGTACAGACGGCGCGCTCTCATGCTTTATCCGCCTGCACATGGTGTCCGGGTTTTTGCGCTTAACGGGGCCGTAGGTGCGCTCAAATATGCGCAGAAGCTCCTCGTCGTTTACAACCGCGTTCATATATCGCGAAACTCTAAGCTCCGCCTCCTCCTCGTCATATTCCGGCGCAAGAGCGCTTGGGAGGTGCATATACTGCGGTACCTCGTCCCACTTTACCAGAAAGCCTGCGCCGTGGGCGCAGAATACGCTGTCGCAGGGGTTGTCAAGGTCACCCTCCGCGTCATAGCCGCATGCCGCTGTGACCTCCTCGGCATTGTGGCATACGTCATAGCCCGCAAGCGTGCAGAACAGCCTTCCGCGTCCGGCTGTGTACGCTGTTATGTCGGAGTGGTATGAGCGCATTTCAGAAACAGGCGCGCTGCCCTTGATGACTGACATATCTCCGTTAAGGGACGGCTGTGAAAATTCCGCGCCCATCTGCTGCAGGTCCGTCATTGCGCGGCCGACATTTTCTGTCGGTACCTCAAGGCGGAAGCTGTAGAACGGCTCAAGCAGAACATTCTGCGCGTTCATAAGTCCCTGACGCACCGCTCTGTAGGTAGCCTGTCTGAAGTCGCCGCCCTCGGTGTGCTTTTTATGCGCGCGCCCGGAGGCGAGAGTTATTTTCATATCTGTGATGGGGGAGCCGGTGAGAACTCCCACATGGGTTTTCTCCCGCAGATGCGTGAGGATAAGCCGCTGCCAGTTTCTGTCCAGAGCGTCCTCCGAGCAGGACGATTCAAATTTAAGACCGCTGCCGCGGGGGAGCGGCTCCATTATGAGATGCACCTCGCTGTAGTGGCGCAGCGGCTCAAAATGTCCCACACCCTCAACTATACCCGAAATTGTTTCCTTATATGCAATGCTGCCCTGCCCGAAGTCGATTTCCATTCCGAAGCGCTCCGAAACAATGCGGCGCAGCACCTCGAGCTGGACCTCGCCCATGAGCTGGATATGAATTTCCTGTAACGGCTCATTCCAGATAACGTGCAGCTGGGGGTCCTCCTGTTCAAGGTGGCGCAAACGGTTAAGCGCGGTAAGAACATCCGTTCCGTCAAGCAGCTCAACGCGGTAGGTGAGAACAGGCTCAAGAAACGGCATGCCGGAATCGCTTTCGCATCCGAGTCCCTCTCCGGGATAGGACGCGCCAAGGCCCGTAACCGCCGCGACCGTGCCCGCCGGCGCAATGTCTGCCATTGTGAATTTTTCGCCGTTATATATTCTTATTCTGTCTGCCTTCTCGCTCCACGGCTCTCCGTCCTGCCCTCTGCCGTCAATTACGGTTTTTGCCTTAAGCGCCCCGCCCGTGATTTTCATATGGGTAAGGCGCGCGCCGTTTTCCTCTGTTATCTTAAAGACCTTCGCGCCGAACTCCTTTCCGTATTCAACCGTTCTTGTGTACCTGTCAAGCGCGCTTAAGAACTCATCAACTCCGTTGACCTTCAGCGCCGAGCCGAAAAAGCAGGGGAAGATATGCCGTCCGGCAATAGCGGAAACAAGAGCCGCGTCCGAAACGCTTTCGCTTTCGAGAAACTCCTCCATAAGCTCCTCGCTGAACATCCCGGCATACTCGGCAAATTCCGCGGTATCGCGTCCGTCAAAATCAATGCAGCCGTCGTCAAGCTTTGCGCGGAGCTCATCTATAAGCTCCCCGCGCTCACGCCGGGAAATATCCATTTTATTTATAAAGATAAACACGGGAACGTTATAGCGGATAAGCAGCTTCCAGAGCGTTTCTGTATGGTTCTGAACTCCCTCCGTGCCGCTGATAACGAGAATAGCATAGTCGAGCACCTGGAGCGTTCTTTCCATTTCCGCGGAAAAATCTATATGTCCCGGAGTATCAAGCAGCGTAAATTCACTGTTATTAAAATTCATAACAGCCTGCTTTGAAAATATTGTGATACCCTTTTCGCGTTCTATTTCGTTTGTGTCAAGGAACGCGTCGCCGTGATCGACCCTGCCCAGCTTTCGTATTTCTCCCGAACGGTAAAGCATACCCTCCGAAAGCGTGGTTTTGCCCGAGTCGACATGGGCAAGTATTCCTATAACAAGTCTTTTTATATCTGTCACATTAATCACCAATTATATTCTATCATAAAAGTGTGATTTTTGCAATCATAATATTGCTACAAGTCTAAGCCTGAACCATATCTCGTCCACTGAATAATCCAGCAGTGCGCCGTTTCGCTCTGCAAAGGCAGCGATTGAGCGCGTGCCTATACCGTGTCCGCTGTCGGAGGCTTTCGGCAGACCGTTATCGTCGAACTCAACCATTCCGGTAAAGGTGTTTGCGATCTCTATCATGTACTGATTAAGATTTTCGGTTTTTATGTACAGCATACGTTCATGCTCATCCTCTATCTTCAGGCAGGCGTTTATTGCGTTATCAAGCGCGTTTGAAAGCATCACGGCAAAATCAATCGTATCTATCGCAAGCTTATCAGGCGGGGTAAAGCTTATTTCAGTTTTTATTCCGTTTTCCTCCGCCTTTTCTATATAATATGACAAAGCCGCGTTTATCGTTTTGTCCTGACAGTAGACCTTGTATTTGCTTTGTGCAAGCTTTCTGTCCACGCCTCCGATAAATCCAAGCGCTCTCTCTGTGTTCCCGTCCTTGAGCATTTCCGTAATGCTTGCCAGATAGAACCGCATATCGTGGCGGTAGATATTAAGCTGCTCCTCAGTTTCGCTGATGGTATCAAACTGCTTTTCAACAGAACGGAGCTGAGATATGAGAATTGAGTTTGCATGCTCGGCATTCTGGAGATTATACTGACTTATGAGCGTGTGGAATATAACCACATAAACCAGCAGCATAACGGCGGCAATTAAATAAATATACATAATGTTTGTCGCAGACTGTGAAAAATGCACAGGGTAAAGCGCTATAACAAAAATAAGAATGGTAAAGCCTAACGGCACAAATGACAGGATACACCAGTTTTTATCGGGAAGATAGTTAAGCTTTGCGCAATTCTTTCTTACAAAAAGCCATTCTGCCGCAATACAGATCGCATAGCCTGCAAGCCTTACGCAAAAGTCTATAAGCTTTCCTCCGCCAAGAAGTGTCAAAAGAATAGTCACCGATACAACAA
>JBJEFT010000287.1:0-6376 GCA_051874315.1 Candidatus Ornithomonoglobus sp. | reverse complement strand
CCGGCACGATGTATGAGCTTCTCAATGGAACAGCCGAAATCATCAAGAAGCCGTTAATGGGCAAGGAAAACCAGATTGACTACAAAGCAGCATGGGATAATTTAAAAGAGATTTTAAAATGCTCTCTTGAAATTACTGAAATGATAAAACCCAGATCCACTACCGAATATGAGTTCATTGTTTCACAGCTCCGAATTGATTTTAATACGGATGTTCTGAAGAAGATGCAAACTGTTGAAAGTGAATTAGCGAAAGGAGCCGAAGATGAAGGAAACCGAAACTGAACCGCGCAAGGTTTATATTGCATCGCCTCTTGATGTGGAGGCGATCCCCGATTATGTTATTGAGCGTCTGGCTGATATGCTGCGCTGTATTGCCGCAAGCGGTTTTGACTTTGAGAATGAAACAGAATAAGCGTAGATATGGAATACTACATTGGTGACCTTCCACCAGATGAAAAATTATTTTTCACCGGTAAAAGTTCTGATTTAATTTATCCGGTTGAAAATATGCAATGCTCTATATGCAAAAGAAAAATTAAAGCAAATGAATGCTTCTATATTGTAGAGGAAATATTCTGCTGCAGAGATGAGTGCGCAAAGTACGCTAAGCAAGCTATTTTAAATCTTGTTGAGGAAGATTACATATATGAAAATTGAGATACCGGAGGTATATTATTATGACTGTAAGAGATTTTTTGGAGCTTCTTCATGGAGTTCCGCTTGATTCAACTATTGATATGGTGCAATGTATTGACGCTGCATCCGGCGATGAACTCAGCTGCGTCGGCTTTGCTTTCGACGGACGCATCAGCGCACAACTTGAGATTGGTGATAAAGGCGCTCTTTATGTTGCGCTCATCGCTAAAGGTGAGGACCTGCACACGGAAGGAACCAATACAGATAATGACTGATTCTTATAATTACTTGCTGAAGCTTGCCCCTTGGGACATTGATCTGCCGATACTGATTGAAAGGATTAATTCACGGTACGGAAACGTTGTTTCTTTCGGAGTTAAACCGATACAGTTTGCCCCGTTCGGACTTCCGGCTCTGGATGACAAGCTTGGCGGCGGGTACCCGAAGGGGAAGATTGTACATATCTATGGAGAAGAGTGTTCCGGGAAAACCAGACTTTCACTTATGGCATGCGCTGCTGCATATAGCAGAGGCGGAACAGCCTGTTTCATTGATGCGTCACGCTCACTATCATATAATTATGCGTCAGCTCTTGGGTGCCCGGATAACATGCCTGTGCTTTATCCTGATACTCTTGAACAGATGTTTAATATGGTAAGGTATTTATTGTATCCGGGGTCGCTTGATCTTATCGTTATAGATACGCTGCTTTCCCTGCCATCAAAGCAAATGCCTAAAAATATAGTATCGTATAGTAACGAGAATACAGGAGCTTTGATTTCTTCATTCCTGTCTGTTATATCGCCGATGCTTTATAAAACGGGAACGACATTAATATGTCTTTGCGATATGAGCATAGATCCCTACAAGTTGTATGGCAATCCGCTGCACCCTCAGGGCGGATATGCCATAAGGCATTATTCGGCGCTGACGCTATATTGCAACAGAAGATATGAAGATTTTACAGATAATGTAGGCTCAACACCGGACTACATACATTCCGGTGTTAAGTCGTTAATCAAAGTAGAAAAAAATAAATATGGACGGTCTCAATTTACTGTTCCATTTTTTGAGAGGTGATAAGAATGAGAGATGTTTTATTGTTTTTTGCCGGAGCTTTCGCCGGCGCTGCTGTTGCTTTTATTGTTTTAGCACTCTGCGCCTCTGCTTCTGAATGGAAGGAGCGGCGGAAAAGATGAGTTATTATTTACCTTCACTGATTGCAACATATATATTTGTAATCGTTTTGTGGATATGTATGTTGTGGCGTATTCTTAATCGCCGCCGCAAGGCGGAGCTGCTCAGAGAGCGGCGGGAAGCTGCAAGGGCGGCGGAAGATGAAGAATTTGATTATATAATGCGACTCAGAATTGAGCTTGAAAGAGCTCAGAATATGCCTGTAGGTGTTCACGGCCGGCAGAAAAAACCTATAAGGAAAGCTGTCGGTCTGTTTTCTGACAGCGATGCACAGATGTTCTTAGCGAGAAAGGAGATAAAAAATGAGAGCTAACTTAAATATTGATATTGATAAACTGCATCCGCATCCTGATAATCCGAGGGCGTTCCTCGGAGACCTCACGGAGCTTACGGACAGCATTAGAGCGGTCGGTGTTTTACAGCCGCTTACGGTAGTTCAGGGCTATGGATTGTCTAAGCCTGATGATTTCACTGTTGTTATAGGTCACCGCCGCTTGGCGGCGGCAAAGGCAGCTCCGCTTTTTAAGGTTCCATGCATTGTCGTTGAGATGACAAAGAGTGAACAGATCGCCGCTATGATGATTGAGAACGAAATGCGCGAGCCGCTTACTCCGTGGCAGCAGTCTAAAGGCTTTCAGATGATGCTTGATCTTGGCGACAGCGTTGAGCAGGTTGCGGAAAAGACAGGCTTTTCAGAGTCTACCGTCCGCCGCCGCATTAAGCTCCAGCAGTTAGACCATGACAAAATGGATAAGATAGATTTTAATAACCGCGATAAGTCAAAACAAATAGATTTGATTGATTTTGAACGGCTGTTTGAAATAAAGGATCCGGACACGCGTAATGAATGTCTCAAATCTATCGGCAACAAAGATTTTGATTTTAAGGTGCAGTCAAAAATTGTGGAGGAGAAACGGCATGAAGCCCGGCAGAAGCTTGTTGATAGAATGAATACACTCGGATGGCAGCAGCTCACTAATATTACTTCCGATTATTCTTATCTTTATTCTATAAATAATGACATTGATATTGATTATGTGTGTGAGTATTATAAAGACCAGGATATATATTATAGGATTGATTCTTATACTATTTTTGTTTATAGATATGATCCTGATGTTGACGAAGAAGATGATGAGACTGAGGAAGATAATACAGAAACAAAAGAGGCATTCAATGAAAGAAAGGCAAAGCTTCAGGAGCTTGTTGATATTCTGAAAATAAGAAGCAATAAGTTTGTTTCAGAAAAATTTCCGGATATCCTCAAGGCTGACAGACTGCCGTTTATGAAGCTTATGCTGCTTAGCACAATCATTTCCGAGTTTATTAATTATGGAAGAGTATCCGATCTGCTTTGTATCGAATTTGAACGAAACGACTACGGCGGTGTTATTTACTCTAAAGCAAAAGACAGCATTCTTGAGCGCTTTAATGAAAAGCCTTATCATGTTATGCTAGTATGCGCTTATGCAAAAATAATCGGAAGCTACTCTTTCTTTAATAAGCATTCGTTATGTTATAGCACATCATATACTGTGCCTGAAATGTATAAGTGTCTTGAAGGTATGGGCTTTGATATTTCCGAGGAAGAATGGCAGCTCATCAACGGAACGCATGAGCTGTATATTAAGATATGATTACGCCTCCTATTATATATTTTTTATATAGGTTTCCGGCGGCAATTTAATACTGAGCTGCCGCCGGAGCCGGTTATGGTGATTATTATGTTTAATGAAGAATTGATAAACTTTCAACTTATGCTGAAAGCCGGATATAAAAATAAGTCTGCAAAGCCCGGCACATCAAATGATCAGAAAGAGAAATTTGCCGGGTTTGTTGAACTGATCGACAGGACCATCGCAGTTCTCAAGGCTGCAATATATTCACCTCAGGCGGTCAGAGAGGCGGCAGCGCGCGAGGATCCCGATGATATATATTCCCCTCTGGGACATCTGGACAGGTATCTGTTTAAGGTCTGCCGCGTAACCGATCCGAACAAGTACCGCGATCATATTAATGAAGATACTGATTACATATGTATCGGTAACTCCTGCACCTGCACCGAGGCGGGCGTTGTGGATTATCTTCAGCTCACGGACAAGTGGCTGTCTAACCGGTCGTTTATGGCGCGGCTTGAGGATTTGGAAATAAAAGGAGATTATAAATTTGATTAAGTATAATGTTATATTAAGAGGTGTGCCGCCGTAGCGGTTGAAAATCCTATAATGGTTCGATATTTACTCAATGCGTTTTTAGAAAATAAAGAATATAATCTATAAAAAATTTTGTGTAATCCCGATTTTATTATATTGATATACCCCCACCACCTAAGCGGAGATTACTGAAAAGATCTGAGTCCCCTGTTTTTACTCCCCCTGTTTTCTCAGGGGGTTCAGACTTGATAAAACAATTAAATTTGGCGACATAAAGGAAGTGATTTGATGTACAGACAGAAGCGGACAGAGCTTCGCGGCGGTGATATAATTATGATTGAGAAGGGATATGCTCCCCGCATCGGAAAGAAAGGCAGCCGCAGTAATAATACTTCTGCTACTTCCGAAAAGCAGAAGGAAATAAATGCTAACCGTGCAGCCCGTAACCGTATCAATCTCATAATAAATAATTTCAACTGGCGGTATGAGCTTGGCAAGGTTACTTACCGAGGCGATCACTGGATCACTCTTACATACAAAAAAGATATGCGTCCGGATGATTTCGACGATGCACATAAAATCCTTGTCAAGCTTCTGCAGTTCATCAAGAGAAAGTATCCCGAAATTAAGTACATGGGAAAGACTGAGCTTCCGCCCTCCGGTAATGTACATCATCATATAATTATCTCACGGCATGAGATATACGGTCATGATGTTATTCTTGACCTCATCAAAAACAAGTGGTTCGAGTATTCGGCAAATGTCAAATGTGAAGAGATATATTCTCTTCTGGATGAGCAGCTTGCAAATTATTTTATCAAGTGTGAACACAGTCATAAGTGCGACAAATGCAAATACACCCAGTCGCGCAATTTAAAAAAGCCTGTTGTCAAGGTTAAGATACTAAAGCCCAAGACGTTCCGGAAGGAACCGAAAGCAATTAAAGGCTATGAAATTGTTTCGGTCAACAATTATCAGGACTATTTCGGATTTGACGCGCAGCGATATGTTATGCGCAGGATCGGCAGGAGGTGTTAGGATTGCCCGGTGCGATTGAATTTCTTGAGCATTATTCACTTTTGAAAAAACGATATGATTTTCTTAGCGGTCGGAAAGATGTTCCACTGTCGGCGGTGATGCTTGTTAAGAATGAGATGGATGAGGTCACGCAGTTTATTGACCGGATAGACAATGAACTGTATGGCTTTATTTTGACGCTCAAATATATTGAGCTGAAGAAAACAGATCAGATCGCGCGGGTGATCAATTACTCCCAGCGTCAGACGGAGCGCTTCATCGCGGCGGCAAAGGCTGAAGCGGTTAAGCTGTATGCCGAGGCTTACGGAGATTGACGGCGGTGCTTTTGCCGCCCTTTTTTCTCTGTTGGTTCTTAGTGATACAGTACCGCAGCCGCCGTATTTTTTCACCATAACTGTTTTGTTCAGTGCCGCTGACTATGCCGGCATATATATGATTTCATATTTTTCTGTGGCACACTGCAGTATCTGTCTGTCCTTCGCGTGCGTTACTGCTGCCGGTTGCGTAGTTTCGTCTGTTCAGCTTTTCGATAGAAAAGATGTATCAAGAACCGTCGGCTATACTCTGTTTCGTGCGCGCAGATTTTTTATTTATTTCTGAAAGATGGCGGTAAATGTCGTTGAATGGCGGTATTGATTTGTGGTATAGTATTCATGATGAAGGTAAGTCTTGGCGGACAGTTACCGGCATCTCTCATTTTTTATTATCTCGCAGTGGTACCCCGGTGAATAGTGCCGGGGTACTCCTATAAATAATTATTATTCGTTTACGCGCACGCGCGCGCGAAATTTGTAAGTAGGAAAATTTTCAAAAAGTAGACAAAAGTGTACAAAATTTTTAGTTTATCCGAAAGGAGCGTGACGGTTTGAGAAGGCTGAATGATTTGCATATGCAAGCCATTTTTTTACTTGTTGAGGGCAGGCTTACCCGAAGCGAAATCGCCGACACGATTGGAAAATCACGCTCTTGTTTATATAAATGGCTTGATGAGCCTGTGTTTAAGGAGGAGCTGGAGCTCAGGACAGCTGAGCGGGAAGCGGCGAATAAGCGGCGCATTACGGCTCTTGCAAAGAAAGCGCTGGACAGACAGGAAAAGATACTTGACAGCTCCGACGATGACCGGAGCGCGGCGGCTGTAGCCTCTGACATATTAGACCGCGCCGGGTACCCGAAGATCAAGCCGGGCAAGCCTGACAGCGGCAAGGATGATAAGCGCACCGGAGTTATAATATTACCACCTGTAAACATGGAAGAAGGCAGTGTTGAATAATGGCATTATCCAAAGGCAGAAGAGAACAGCTTGAATATGCGAAGGAGACAGCGAAAAAGAATGCCGCGTCAAGAGCTAAT
>JBJEFT010000286.1:0-6408 GCA_051874315.1 Candidatus Ornithomonoglobus sp. | reverse complement strand
GGAAGAATTGCTCCGCATCGCAGAGCAGCACTCTATAGAAAATATTGCTTATTTGTCACTCAGTAAAATTGTGGACCATAATAATGAAACTCTCGAATTGTTTGAGGAATATTATAATTACGCGGTTCTCCATGATGCTACTCAGCAGTATTATCTTGAGCTTGTAATTGATGAGCTTGAAAAAAAAGAAATACGTCACTGTGTTATGAAAGGACCGATTATAAAGAAGCTGTATCCATCAAGCGATTTGAGAAAATCACGCGATATTGATATATTTGTCGATGACGACAATACTGAAAAGGTCCGGGACATAATGGAGGGCTTAGGATTTTCGGTATCGTATTTTAATAAAGCAGATGCCCATGATATATATATTATTGATGAAAACATAAAAATTGAAATACATCGTACATTGCTCTCAGAGAAATGTCCTTGGGATGCGGAATGTCAAAAAATTGTTGACAGATTAATTATTTCACCGAATTATAAATATCGTTATGAAATGAGCTTAGAAGATTATTATCTTCACATGATTGCACATATGGCAAGACATATGAAGTATAGCGGCATGGGAATCAAAATGGTTCTTGATGTATGGATATATCTGCGCGCATATAACAATATTTTGCGTTGGGATATTCTTAATGAACATTTACGGGATTGCGGGTTGGATAAATTTGAAAAAAATATCCGCGAGCTATGCGGATATTGGTTTGAGGGATGTAAAGCAAGTGAAACTGTTGAGAGACTGGCATTCTATATAGGCGCCAGCGGCAACTTTGGAACCAAAACACAAGAGATAGCCGGAGAAATGGCACAAAATGCAGGCAGGTCATCAAATAAAAATGTCAGCAGGATTGTTTATTTTTTTAAAGTGTTTTTCTGGCCATACAAACAGATGCGAGAGAGATACAAGGTATTAAAGGCAATACCTGTGCTGCTGCCTTTTTGCTGGATAGACAGGGCATATAAAGCGCTGCGCTTCAAAAAAGAAACAGTAGAACATGTTATAGAAAAATATGATGATGCCGATATGGAATTCGGTAAGGAGATTATTGAATTTAAGAAAGAAATAGGACTATAATTGAAGGTAAAAAGAGGCATTAAACGCATGCTATATAGAATTAAAAAATAAATTTTTAATAAAATTTTCTGCAAAGAGGTTATCCACACATATAATGGCAATTGTGAAAACAATGCTGATTGTTTTCACAAAGTCATATTTTATGGTGGATAACTTCTTTTATTTTTACAATATTCGCCGGATTTTAATATATATGCTTTCGCTCAATTTAGAGTATCACTGTTTAATAGGTTTAATTGTAGTGCAGATACCTCAACTGCAATATGAAGCATGAAAAAAAGCATGAAAAAATTATGTAAATTTGAGTTTTCACCTTGACAACAATAATTATTTGTGTTAAGATAATACAATCATAGGTTTGCCCTAAAACCCTCGGAAAAATATTCCGGGACGGCAAAAACCGCTTGTTTATGCGGATTTTCGTCAAAAGGGCAGAGGATAAAAGATACTAATTGATGAGGTGATTTTCTAAATGTTACACGCAACTAAAGCCGGTAAAAACATTCGACTCAGCTACGCGAAAATCAAAGAGCCTTTGGAGATGCCTAATCTTATCGAAATCCAGAAGGATTCATACAGATGGTTTCTGGAGGAAGGCTTAAAGGAAGTCTTTTACGACATATCCCCTATCAAGGATCATGCCGAAAAGCTTTCGCTTGAGTTCTACGATTATCATATTGATTATAATCCGAAGTACTCCGTTGAGGAATGTAAGGAGCGCGATGTCAAGTATGCGGCTCCGCTGAAGGTAAGTGTAAGACTTATTAACAATGAAACAGGTGAAATCAAGGAGCAGGAGATCTTCATG
Source organism: Candidatus Ornithomonoglobus sp. (assembly GCA_051874315.1). GTDB lineage: Bacteria > Bacillota > Clostridia > UBA1381 > UBA1381 > Ornithomonoglobus. Next base: position 4,516 of record JBJEFT010000286.1, on the reverse strand, counting down.
GGTGATTTCCCGCTGATGACAGAGCAGGGCACATTTATCATAAACGGCGCCGAGCGTGTTATCGTCAGCCAGCTTGTGCGTTCACCGGGTATATACTATGAGATGCAGCGCGATAAGAACGGTAAGCCGCTCTATAACGCGACAGTGATCCCGTACCGCGGCGCATGGCTCGAATATGAAACGGATTCAAACGATGTTTTCTCGGTTCGTCTCGACAGAACAAGAAAGCTCCCGATGACCGTTCTTTTAAGAGCGATGGGACTTCAGTCAAACGGTGAGATTCTTGAAATGTTCGGCGAGGACCCGAAGATCACAGCAACGCTTGAAAAGGATCCGTCAACCTCAAGAGACGAGGCTCTTCTTGAAATATACAAGAAGCTCCGTCCGGGTGAGCCGCTCAATGTAGAGAACGCAGAATCACTCATCACAAATATGCTTTTCGACCCGAAGCGTTATGACCTCGCCCGTGTCGGAAGATATAAATATAACAAGAAGCTTGAAATTAAGGCGCGTATCGCGGGACATAAGCTTGCGGAGGACGTAATCGACCCGAGAACGGGCGAAATTCTCGCGGAGGCGGGAGACGTGATCTCAAAGCAGAAGGCGGAGGAGATAGACCGCGCAGGCGTAAACGTAGTAGAGCTTATAATCGAGGAGCAGCCTGTAAGAGTATTCTCAAACGACATGGTTTATCTTAAGGAATATGTTGACTTTGATGTTGACGATCTTGAGGTACATGTTGACAAGGTAAGACGTACGGTATTGGAGGACATCCTTGAAAATGCCGGCGGCGATGAAGAGGAAGCAAAGCGCCAGATCGAGCTGAGAATTGCAGAGCTCAGCCCGAAGCACATCACGGTTGACGATATATTCGCTTCAATCAACTATGCGCTTAACCTCGCAAAGGGTACAGGCTCATGCGATGATATCGACCATCTCGGCAACCGCCGTGTAAGATGTGTCGGCGAGCTTCTCCAGAACCAGTTCAGGATCGGTCTTTCAAGAATGGAAAGAACAGTCCGCGAGAGAATGTCAACACAGGAGCTTGAAATCATAACTCCGTCATCACTTATAAATATAAGACCTATAATCGCGACAATAAACGAATTCTTCGGTTCATCGCAGCTTTCACAGTTCATGGACCAGCCGAACCCGCTTGCGGAGCTTCGTCATAAGAGAAGAATTTCAGCCCTCGGTCCGGGCGGTCTTTCAAGAGAGAGAGCCGGCTTTGAGGTTCGTGATATCCACTATTCGCATTACGGCAGAATGTGTCCTATAGAGACGCCTGAAGGTCCTAACATCGGTCTTATCACATCGCTTGCGACATTTGCTAAGATCAATCAGTACGGCTTTATAGAGGCTCCGTACCGTAAGGTTGTCAACGGCAAGGTAACAGATATAATCGAGTATATGACAGCGGATGTTGAGGACGGCTACACGATCGCGCAGGCAAACGAGCCTATCGCGGAGGACGGCTCCTTCCTTTCAAAGAGAGTATCGGCGCGTCACCGCGAGGAGATACTCGAAACAGACCCGCTGCACATCGACTACATGGACGTATCCCCCAGACAGCTCGTATCGGTTGTATCGGCATGTATCCCGTTCCTTGAGAACGACGACGCTAACCGCGCCCTCATGGGTTCAAACATGCAGTGTCAGTCGGTGCCGCTTCTCACAACAGACTCCCCTATCGTCGGCACAGGCATCGAGTACAAGGCAGCCAAGGACTCAGGCTCAGCCGTGCTTGCAAAGGAAGACGGTGTGGTTGAAAAGGTCGACTCTGACAGAATCGTAATTCTCGGCGACAGCGGCAAGCGTCATGAGCACAAGCTCATCAAGTTTGCGCGTTCAAACCAGAGCACATGTATAAATCAGCGCCCGATAGTTTCAGAGGGCGAAAGAGTATCACGCGGTGATATTATAGTAGACGGACCGGCTATGGATAACGGTGAGCTTGCACTCGGTAAGAACATCCTCATCGGCTTTATGACATGGGAGGGCTACAACTACGAGGACGCTGTCCTCATAAGCGAGGAGCTTGTCAAGAACGATGTATTCACATCGATCCACATGGAGGAATACGAATGTGAGGCGCGAGATACAAAGCTCGGCGCGGAAGAGATAACAAGAGACATACCGAACGTATCGGAGGACGCATTGAAGGACCTCGACGAAAACGGTATCATAAGAATAGGCGCAGAGGTTCACGCGGGCGATATTCTCGTAGGTAAGGTTACGCCTAAGGGTGAAACGGAGCTTACCGCAGAGGAAAGACTTCTCCGCGCGATCTTCGGCGAAAAGGCGCGTGAGGTTCGTGATACCTCGCTGCGTGTTCCGCACGGCGAAAGCGGTATCATAGTAGATGTAAAGAAGTTCTCACGCGAGAACCAGGATGAGCTTTCAGCAGGCGTTAACCAGTCGGTTGTCTGCTATATCGCTCAGAAGAGAAAGATAAGCGTCGGAGACAAGATGGCGGGCCGTCACGGTAACAAGGGTGTCGTATCCCGCGTACTGCCGCAGGAGGATATGCCGTTCTTGGAGGACGGTACACCGCTTCAGATCGTGCTTAACCCGCTCGGCGTTCCGTCACGAATGAATATAGGACAGGTGCTTGAAATGCACCTCGGCTATGCGTACAGAAACCTCAGCCTTAAGACAAGAGAAGAGCTTGAAAAGATTTCAAGCGATACCTTCAGAAAGGCAGTTCTCGAGGCTTATGACGCAAGAAGACCGGGACGCTTTATAAAGATCGCAACTCCGGTATTTGACGGCGCTCAGGATGCAGACCTAAAGGAAGCGTTCAGAGAAGCAGGTCTTAATGAGACCTATAAGTCTGTGGTATATGACGGACGTACAGGCGAGAAGTTTGATAACCCTGTTACGGTCGGAGTCATGTACTACCTCAAGCTGCATCACCTTGTAGACGATAAGATCCATGCGCGTTCAACAGGTCCGTACTCACTCGTAACACAGCAGCCGCTCGGCGGTAAGGCGCAGTTCGGCGGTCAGAGATTCGGAGAGATGGAGGTCTGGGCGCTTGAGGCTTACGGCGCGGCATATACCCTCCAGGAGATCCTGACAGTCAAGTCGGATGATATTGTGGGACGAGTAAAGACCTACGAGGCGATAGTTAAGGGTGAAAATATTCCGAAGTCGGGCGTGCCTGAATCCTTCAAGGTTATGGTCAAGGAGCTTCAGTCGCTTGCGCTTGATATCAGGATCCTCAACCACAATATGGAAGAGATCGACCTTGACGCGTCATTTGACGATGACGACACTGAGCCGGTAAGCAGCGACATTGTTGAAACAATGGAGGAAGGCGACATACCGCAGGAAAGACTCGGCGAGGATGACCTTGACGATGTCAATATGGTGCTCGATGATGATTTTGATGATGATGACAGCTTAGGGCTTGATGATCAGTCAGATATTATAGACGAGAGCGACTTTTAATGTGGTTTGACAAAGTAACATGGAGGTTTTGAAATGTTAGAGTTTAACAGTTTTGAAGCAATTAAAATAGGTCTTGCATCGCCGGAAACTATTCTGAAATGGTCACACGGTGAGGTAACAAAGCCTGAAACTATAAATTACCGTACTCTCCGCCCCGAAAAGGATGGTTTATTCTGTGAAAGAATATTCGGACCGACAAAGGACTGGGAATGTCATTGCGGTAAATACAAGAAGATAAGATATAAGGGTAAGATTTGCGAGCGCTGCGGCGTTGAGGTTACAAAGGCAAAGGTGCGCCGTGAAAGAATGGGCCATATAGAGCTTGCGACCCCGGTATCGCACATCTGGTATTTCAAGGGCGTACCGTCGTCGATCGGTCTCATGCTTGACTTATCCCCGAGACAGCTTGAAAAGGTTCTTTACTTTGCAGCATACATTGTAACGGACGTAAACACAGATCTCGTAAATAACGACCTTGTAGAGGGTCAGATCCTTTCGGACAAGGAATATAACGAATATCTCGAAAAGTACGGCAGAGAGGCCTTCTCGGCAGGTATGGGAGCCGAATCCATAAAGCTTCTTCTTGAAAAGATTGATCTTGAGGAGCTTGCAGATGAGCTTAAGGAAGAGCTTGAGGAAGCGCAGGGACAGAAAAAGGCGCGTATAATCAAGCGTCTTGAAATCGTGGAAGCGTTCAGAATTTCGGGCAATCGTCCCGAGTGGATGATATTGACGATCGTGCCGGTTATCCCGCCGGAGCTTCGTCCTATGGTACAGCTCGACGGCGGCCGCTTTGCTACAAGCGACCTTAACGATCTGTACAGAAGAGTTATAAACAGAAACAACAGACTTAAGAGACTTCTCGAGCTTGGCGCTCCGGACATCATTATCCGCAACGAGAAGCGTATGCTCCAGGAGGCGGTTGACGCGCTTATCAACAACGGCCGCCGCGGCAGACTTGTAACAGGTCCGGGTAACAGAGGCCTCAAGTCGCTTTCGGATATGCTCAAGGGTAAGCAGGGACGTTTCCGTCAGAACCTTCTCGGTAAGCGTGTTGACTATT
>JBJEFT010000285.1:0-6411 GCA_051874315.1 Candidatus Ornithomonoglobus sp. | reverse complement strand
GAAGTGATTTAAGCCTTACGGCTAAATTCGCGGTACAGAAAACAAAGGAGGAAACCGCGTCCTTTGATATTACCGCCGATAAAGGCGCGGTAAGATATAATTCCACCTTGCAGCTTGCGGTGGAAAATGCAAAAGACGCGAACGGCTACAGTATCGGTGACTTAACAGCTTCTGATATTGAATGGTCAACAGACGAGCCGGGCGTGACAATCAGCGGCAGCGGACTTGTTTCCTTTGATACCGGCTTTGCAATCGGAGAAAATGAAACAAAGACAGTAACAATAACAGGTAAGATAAATACAGCCTCCGAGGAGTATACAATGACAGTGTACTCATACGCGTATTATGAAATAATAAACAGTAAAACAACAGCTTACGACGGTTCGTTCCAAACCATAGCCGGCAGGGAGAGCATAATATTCCCGACAGCAGCCGGAACGGGTACATATACGCTTACCGATACCGTATCGCTTGATAAAACCACATCAATTCTATACAGCAGCGCGCGAAATCAAGCGAGTCAAAATGCAAAATTCAAGACACTCTCCTTCAGAAATTCGGCGGACGAAGAGCTTTTCGCAGTCTACTATCAGTACGAAGGAGTTGGATTGGATAAGTCGGATCTGATTTGGGGTGCGCTTCCGTCAAGCGGATGGGCAGATATAAAAATAGATATAACCCCCGGTGACGGAAAGCTGACAGTAACGCTGACTGCTACAAACACAAAAACGTTCGTTGAGGAAAACCGTACAGCGGAAATTCCGACAACGGAGCTTGACAATCCGGATATAACAGCTATAAAGCTCATATCCGATTCGGGAGTTGTTTCGGGACGTGATATAGGTATCAGCGATATTATAATTACACAGTAAAAAACTGTAAAAATTGCAGCCTTAAATAATTCAAAAACACCTTTGCAGTCTTCTATCTCCTGCGAAGGTGTTTTTGCGCGCTTTTATTTTCTGTTTTTGCGGAATTGTCCGGGTGTGCAGTCAAGCATGGATTTAAACATCTTGATGAAGTGGGAAGTGTTTTCAAAACCGCAGTACTGTGCGATTTCAGCTATTGTGCTTTTTGTGGCTGTCAGTCTTTCGCACGCCTGCTGAATACGGTAATTATACAGATAATCCATAACCGTCATGTTTGTTTCCTTCTTAAACAAGCGGCACAGATAGCTTTTGTTAAGATAGAAATGCTCGGCGATTTCGTCAATGGATTTGATTGCGGAGAAATTCTCTTCGATATATGAGAGAATACGGCTGATTCTTTCCGGATTTTTTGAGGAAAAAGTGTCAATACCGCGGGTTTCGTTTTCATGCCGTTTGCCCGCGTCGTTAAGCGTCAGCAACAGCTGCGCAAGTGTAATGGCATATAAATTCTCGCTTGCGTATTCGCTGTAAATTTTATGGTACAATGCTTCAAACTGCTTCTGTTCGTCGCTGCTCAGACGAATCATATTATATTTATAGCAGTGACGTAAATCCTCTTGTATTGACTGGGTAAAATAATAATTGAGATATTTTTCTGAAAATTGAATTCCCAATTTTCCATGGGCATCCGTTCCCACAGCTTTGTGCAGAATATTAGGACGTACGAGCAGCAGATCTCCCGGCTGCAGATGATAAATTTTATTTTCAAATAGGATCGTGCGCTTCCCGGAGGTCAGATAGTAGATCTCATATGAGTTATGATAATGTAATTTGTGCATGCTCCATGCATAATCGCGTTTTTTTGCTTCAATAAAAAAATCCTTTTGAGAAAACTGCATAATATTCACTCCTCTGCAGACTTTTCTTTTGGATACTATTATATCATATGAATTTGTATAATGCAACAAAAAAAGTCAATACCGGAACATTTTATTTTTAAAACAGTCAATCAAGAGCATTGCTTACTGCGTCGGGTGTGATATACTTAAAGGAAATAATCTTAATGAAACGGAGGAATATCAAATGTTGAAAAAATCATCAGCAGCAGCTTTGGCGGCGGTTATGCTGTTATCGGCTGTGCCGGAGCGGCAGGCAAGGGCAAATGAAGCGGAAAACAATTCGATATCAGGCTATGTGTCGCTTGATACGGGCATAAAAATAGCCGGAGCGGGTAAAGCGACCTCAATTTATGCTGACAGCGGGGACTTTAACAGCGTTCTACTGGCGGTAAAAAGCCTGCAATCGGATATCAAAGCGGTTACCGGGCAGACGGCTGTGATTACCGGCGCTGACGGCGCGGAGCTTTCGGTGTCGGAGGACAAGGCGGCTGCGCGGATTTCGGGTATTGACCGCGTGCAGGGAACAATGACGGTGTCCGGGTTTGAGGCACTCACGAAAAGCGGACGCGGAGTTATCGCGGTATACAGGCAGGATAACACTCTGGAAAAGGTCTGTGTTTCTGAAAATAAGGCTGACAGCGCAAACGGAACTCTTACGTTTTCAGAGCTGCCGGATTTTGAAGGCAAAAGCGTAAAGGGCTTTTTGTGGGAGGACTCGGAGGGTCTTACCTGCACGCCGCTTGCCGATGCGTTTACTTATACCGGCGCTCCGGCAACCGCGCCTCCGGCAGACCCGACGGCCGCGCCGGACTGGGCGACTTCCGATATTATAATCGGCACCCTCGGCAGCAGCCGCGCAATAGACGCGCTGGCGGCAGAGAATAAGCTGGACATATCGGAAATTGAGGGTAAATGGGAAAGCTTTACTATACAGCAGTGCGATGACAGCATCGTTATTGCCGGTTCGGATAAGCGCGGCACAATCTACGGAATTTATGACTTGTGCGAAAAAATCGGAGTTTCTCCGTGGAAATGGTGGGCGGATGCGGAGCCGGCACACGCTGATGAGCTGTATATTAATTTGCCCGAAGGCGGCTATACCGAGGGCGAGCCGTCCGTAAAATACAGAGGTATCTTTATAAACGACGAATATAACTTAAATCAGTGGTCAAAGTCCTTAAGCGCAGACGGAACGGCAATGACACATGAAACCTACGAGAAAGTATTTGAGCTTTTATTAAGACTTAAAGCAAATTATCTGTGGCCGGCGATGCACGCATATTCTCCGGCATTCCATACGGATGAGGAAAACGCAAGACTTGCCGATGAATACGGCATTGTAATGGGTTCATCGCACTGCGAGCCGCTTCTGAGAAACAATCTCGGCGAGCTTGACGCGTTTCAGGACAAATGGGAGGCGGAAAATCCCGGTAAGACGCTGTACAAGGCGCTGAAAAATGAAAGCGGTAAGTCCGTTGCATATTACTGGACAGACCATGACAATAATAACAATCCGGTTGATAACAGAGAGTTTCTTGAAGCGTACTGGAGAGAGAGCGTGAGAGAATACGGCGGATATGAAAATGTATACTCGCTTGGTATGCGGGGTGTGCATGACGGCTCCTTCCAGACAAATATGGACTATGCGACAGCTTTGAATGAGATCATCGCGTGTCAGAGAAAAATTCTTAAGGAGGAGATCTGTGACAAGACCGGTCAGGATATAACGGAAATTCCCCAGGTATTCATTCCTTACAAGGATGTCCTTAAGTATTACAATGCAGGTCAGCTTCAGATTCCCGAAGATGTCACAATCATGTGGACGGACGACAATTTCGGGTATGTGCGCCAGAACGCGGACGACGCCGAGCGCGCGAGAGCAGGCAGAACCGGTATTTATTACCACGTTTCATATTACGGCTATCCGACAAGCTATCTGTGGCTGTCATCAACACAGCCGGGACTTATCCGCGAGGAAATGGGTAGGTCCTACGATATGGGCGCGGATAAAATGTGGATCTTAAATGTCGGAGATATAAAGCCGGCGGAAAATGATATTGAGTATTTCTTAAAGCTCGCGCGAAATATAGACACAAGGAATGAGGATATAAGTGATATATTTGCCTCAAACGCAAAACGTGACTTTAACTTAAACGATGCTGATGCGGCAAAGTATGCTGAGATAATGGATGAATATTACGAGCTTGCAAACTCAAAGCGTCCGGAATTTATAAGAAGCGGTGAAATTTCCGTAACGGCATACGGCGATGAGGGACAGCGTTATCTTGAGCGCTGCAAGGCGCTTACAGCTAAGGCGGAGCAGATATATTCGTCGCTTGCAGAGGAGAAAAAGGACTCATTCTATGAGCTTGCGCTGTATCCGATACGCTCCTTCACAAATATGATGACGGACTATATTCAGACTGACCGCGCAAACCTCTACGCTGAGCAGGGCAGAGGAACAGCACCATATCAGTATGCGAATGAAGCAGCAGAATCTGCCTTACAAATTGACACTGATACAGCAGCGTTTAACTCGCTGAGAGAAGGTAAATGGAACAATATTATGAATATCAATCCGTCGAAGCTGCAAAGCTGCGACGCACATATAACTACGGATTTAAGCGTAAATACACCGTCCTCACTCGACTATACCTCTCTCGCTGTTGCGGTTGACTCGCAGCCCGCGCTTGATGGTGATTGCGCGCTGAATTTGTCGGTATATGATACATATAATAAATTTATCGATGTTATAAATCAGGGCTACGGCTCGTTTGATTACACAATTACATCAAATGTTGATTACATCAATTTCAGCAAGACATCCGGCACAGCATACGGCAGCGACAGAGCTTATGTAAGCCTTGATAAGTCCGCGCAGATTCCTTCCGGTACTTCAAGCGCGGTTATAACAGTATCGCAGAAGCTCGGCGATGTGACGGTTGAGACAAAGGAGATTGCTGTAAGCATCTCTAATCCTGATATTATGCTTGATGAAAAGCTGTATGTTGAAGCCGGCGGAACGGTATCTGTTGAGGCAGAGCATTATTCAAACGCTGTATCAAACGGCGATTATGAGTGGAAAACCGAAAGGGATTTCGGCAGAAGCGGCGATTCGGTAAAGGCATATCCTGATTTGGCTGCGAATGTTGATACTCCGAACACGGCCAATTCCGCTTACCTTGAATATGATATATACTTTGAGAACAGCGGCATATACACACTTGACGTTTACAGAATGCCGACACTTAACGAGCGCAACAATATGCGGTTTGCGGTGGGTATAGACGATGCTGCGCCTGTATTGCTCAAAGGCACAAGCACATATTCGGGCAGCAGCAGTAAAACAGACGCATGGGCAAGAGGTGTGCTTGATAACACTGAAAAGCTCCGAACAACTGTAACCATTCCCGAAAACGGTAAGCACACGCTGAGATTATATAATGTTTCTCCGGGCGTCGTGATAGACAAAATGGTGCTGACGCACGGTACGGCGGTAACGGCATCGTACTTCGGCGCGCCCGAAAGCTACAACACCACCTACAACACGAACGTCGAAGAAGCTCCGTCATATACTGATGAGGCATCAACAGCAGCTATCACAAAGACCTATGAGCCTGATGTTCTTGTCGGCACGATTGATAAATCGAATTTACAGATTAACAGTGTAAATATTATTAAGCTGACTGAAAAGTATAACAGCGCAGTCGCTGCAGTAACAGGCTATGATGCGCAGGGTAATATGACAGCGGTTAATTTCGCAAAAGCAGATTTATCCCAAACATCTGTAAACAGTCAGTTAAGCGTTCCGATAAGTGTATTATTACCGTCGGAAACAACGGCATATGCGGTAACTGTATTTGACAGCTTTACAAATATGCAGCTTATAGCGCCGTATAAGGAATCCGGAACGATTGTTACCGAGGGTGACGGCGATACCATTGCCGTTAAGACGGATTTAAGCGATTACATCGGCAAAAAATCAATAACGCTCATTGCCGACTGCGAGATTACAGAGAACATCACAGCAGAAAATATCAAATATCTGCACGGCGAGAATGTTACGACAGATTCATATAAACGTATTCCGTTCGGCAATAATGACAACGGCGTGTACTACATAAGAACAGGCGTTTACGGAGAAGCTGCAGTAAATGAGGTAAGGAATACAACAGTGAATATACTTCCCGATAATGATGGCGTAAGCGAAACTCTGAACACATGGAGCTTCACTGACGCGCTGACCGATGACACGGGAAAGGACGCTTTTGAGATCGGCGGAGGAGCATCGCTTACCGACGGCAGAATAAAGCTGAACAGCACATCGACAGGAAATGCGGCTGTGACATATTCCAATCCTGTTACAGTATCGCAGGGCGGAAAGGCTGCTGTTGAATTTGATATTCAGTACGGAAACTTAATTAACAAAACAATGACATATACGATAAGCGATTCAAGCGGAAACATACTTACCTCTGTGAAATTGTGTTCTTATGACCCGTCTGCAAGCGCAAGTGTTATGATAGGCGGCAGTGAGAAGCTCACAAGCTATAAAGAGCTTTCGGGTGCGGTATCACGAAGTAAGAGTACAGCGGCAGAAAACGGTGCGACACACTATAAGAATGTATTCGATTTTGAAGCAG
>JBJEFT010000284.1:0-1717 GCA_051874315.1 Candidatus Ornithomonoglobus sp. | reverse complement strand
CTGCGAAAGGTTCCCGAAGCTCAGATAGTAGATGAATTAATCAAGGAGATAGATAAAATATGAGAAAGTTTCTGGTTATAAACGGAGTAAATCTCAATATGCTCGGAATACGGGAGCCGGGAATTTACGGCACAAACACGCTTGCCGCGCTGGAGCAGCAGATTTCAAAAAAAGCGGAGGAGCTTGGTGTTGAGGTCGAATTTTTTCAGAGCAATTATGAGGGCGCGATCTGCGAAAAGATACAGCAGGCGCTCGGCGTGTTTGACGGAATCATCATGAATCCCGGAGCGTTTACTCACTATTCATATGCGATCCGCGACGCGCTCGGCTCGGTAAAGCTTCCGGCTGTAGAGGTACATATTTCAAATATTCATAAGCGCGAGGAGTTCCGGCATCATTCCGTTACCGTGCCGGAGTGTATCGGTCAGATATGCGGTCTGGGCTTCAAGGGCTATGAGCTTGCATTGGAGGCGCTTTGCGATGAGGTCAAGGATTGACAGGCTGCTTGAAAATATTGAGGAGGACAGAGCGGTTTTTGTATCGGGCTATCCGAATATTTTCTATTACAGCGGCTTTGCCTCCGAGGACGGCTGGCTTATAATATCACGCAGCGAAAGGTATCTCATAACGGATTCGAGGTATTTTGTACAGGCGAAGGAGCAGGCGCCGGATTTTTGCGTGCTTGATATTGAGCAGGGCTGGGAGAAGGTCTTTGAAAGGGTCGAGGAGGATAAGATCTGCTTTGAAGAGGAGAAGATAACCTTTGCCTTTTTTGAAAAGCTTCAGGCAAAGTCGCGCGGCAAGAGGTTCTTTAAGGCGCAGAAGCTGATTGACGCTCAGAGATATACCAAAGACAAAGAAGAGCTTAAAATCATAGAGGAAGCGGAGTCGATCGGCGACAGGGCATTTTCGCATATGCTTGAATTTATGAAGGCGGGCATGACGGAGCGCGAAATAGCTCTTGAGCTTGAAATGACGATGAAAAAGCTTGGAGCAAGCGGCTTGTCATTTACAACGATCGCTGCGTCAGGCGAACGCTCGGCAATGCCGCACGGCGTAGCGACCGATAAGGTCGTTAAAAAGGGAGAGCTCTTGACTCTTGATTTCGGCTGCGTATACAAGGGCTACTGCTCGGATATGACAAGAACGGTCGTGTTCGGAGAACCCGACGGAAAACAAAAAGAGATATATGATATAGTTCTCAAAGCTCAGCAGACAGCCCTTGACGGAATACATGAGGGTATTCTGTGCGCGGCGGCGGACAGATTGGCGCGTGATGTCATAAAGGAGGCAGGCTACGGCAAACATTTCGGACATTCCCTCGGACACAGCGTGGGAATTGAGATACATGAAATGCCATGCTTCTCTCCAAAGAGCAAGGATAAGCTTTCGGAGGGCAATGTGTTAAGCGTTGAGCCGGGAATTTATATAGACGGCTGGGGCGGTGTCAGAATTGAGGATCTTATCGCGGTTATTGACGGTAAGATCGTAAATTTTGCTCATTCTCCGAAAAATTTGATTGTTATTTAAGATATTTTTTTAAAAATACGCTCTATTTCTTAAAAAAGACTTGCAATTTACTGAGTTTTTTGGTAGAATAGTCATATATGTATACAGCGCAGAGCTGCTAATTTCAGAAAACAAGATAAAAGCCCCGTTCTATTTTAAAGAGGCGGGTGGAAAGGAATGAAATACTATGGTAACAGCAGGTGATTTC
>JBJEFT010000283.1:0-6438 GCA_051874315.1 Candidatus Ornithomonoglobus sp. | reverse complement strand
CTCCTCCTGCTGTCTTTGCTGCTGATTATCCTGCTGCCGTCCCGAGTTCTGCGCCGCGCTTGCTGCAACAGGTGTACACATTGCGGCTGTCAAAATTAATGCTATAAGTTTTTTGGACATATAAAACATCTCCCTCTTATAATATATTTTTAACATTTAATAAAGTGCTTTCATATATAACACTTTTTAAAATTCTGAAATGTTGCAGTTTTCTAAAAAATTTTTAAAATTTTTTCAGCGGAACATCATATAATCAGTCCCGCATCTGTTGTATCCGGTCTTATATAATTGCAGCTGTCGTCTGAAATCCTCCATGCTGTCCGCATCAAACGATACATCGCCGTTTTGTTCATCTATATTAAACGGCTTCATTTCGGCAATGTATCGGAATTTCCGACCATTTCTTTCAATGCGCAGGGATATAAGTCTGTTTCTGGCCCACATGGGCAGCTTTTGGGCTATCTGTTCATTAACCGCCGGCATTTCTTCGTTTTCCATAATTAACTATCTTTTTATATGCTTTTTTACTCTTGGATCACGCCCATAGAAGTTCTTGCCCTCATCACCTCTGCACAGGAAAAAGCAGAGTGATACGACCGAGCCTACGCCCACGACAAGGTTAAGCAGCACCCACCATCCGGTTCTGCCCAAATCATGCCAGCGTCTGCTCATTACCGCAAGAGAGGGGATAAATGTAAACAGAATATACGCTCCCAACAGATATGTGAAAACAATATGAGCAGCTCCCGTCTGAAACTTTGCCTGAAAAAGCATAAGAATAAGAACGACTGCCGCATTGATAAGGGCAAAGCCCCAGAATTCTCTTCTTGTCGCGCGTCCCTTAAACTGCGCGTATTTTTTTATACATTTTATATATGAACTCATTTTAATCTCCTTACAGTCTATAGCCACTCGTCAATACACTCTGTGAACCGCTCCGAGCCGACATCATAATTCATATGCCCGCTGTCATAAAAGCATTCCTCGCCGAACTCATCCTCCAGATCAAGCACGTCGAGATTATATTTATTTATTATTTCGTTTGCCTGCGCTTTTACATCCTTTACAAGCTGCGGCTTTTCACAGGACGGATTCCACGGCATCCACACAACGCGGACTCTTATATCATTATCCCTGCAGTACTTAATGACCTTTTCAAGAGCCTCCATGTTCTTTGAATAATCCGAAAGCGGCTTGCTGAAAAACATCTCCTCATACTGCTCCATCTTATCCTGTAATACCGAGTCCGCCACTCTGCCGTGATACACATTCTTTTTCTGATAGGTGTATGTCATTGGCGGCACGCTCTCGCCGTTTATGAGCCGCTCAAAGCAGCCGGTTATCAGCGGATAAAATCGGTCACGCTGAAAATACGCATACGGCTGATAAAGCTTTTTATGCCATATATAAGTCGGATTTGTTTCAAAATTATCATATAACGTAAGGTAATTAAGACCTATGACAAGCTCCGAGCCTATATTTATATATCTCTCATGAATAAGCTCCCACAAGTCGGTCACAACTCCGTCGTCAAGACCGCAGTTTATAAAGCCCGAGCTGCTCTTATCCTCCATATATGCCGATATTACTACGGAATTTCCGAAAAACACCTTATCCCAGACCTTTTGGGGGTGATCGTGCTGGGTTATTTCAAAATCGTTCTGAACGAATATATTGCTGTTTACTATGAAATTGTTATGACTGAGCCAGACATCCCCCGCGAATACTGCCAGTACAAGCAGCAGAAGCAGCGGTATTTTTACTGCCTTTTTCATTATAACCTCCCGTGCGGCTTATTTTATAAAGCCTCTCATTATTTCAAAAAACTGTTCTGTCGTCACCGTGAACAGAAGTGTGTTAAACGCGAATGCGGCGTTTACTATAAAGCATCTGAATATATATACCGGCTTTTTCATCTTACGCTTATCTGCTCTTGTCAGTCCGAACAGATTTTCAAGGCCGAGACAAAGTCCGTTATATATTCCGCCCACAACATATGGCAGCGTAAAGCCGTGCCACATTTCCATTACAAACATTGTCGCAAAGCCGACCATAGCCGACGCAGCACGACCGAGCCGCTTGCCGTTAAGAACGACAAAAATATGATCTCTTACCCAGTCCGATAAGGTAATATGCCAGTTGCGCCAGAATATAGTAAACGATGCCGACGAAAGAGGCTTGCGGAAGTTCTCGGGAACCGTAAAGCCCATTGCCGAGCCTGTCGCTATCGCCAAGTCGCTGTAGCCGGAAAGGTCAAGATATACCGTGAGATAGCTCAGAGCCACAAGCGCTATGCACCAGTACCAATGCAGCTCCATTCCCAGAATGCGGCTGAACACCGTTGATACAAACCACAGCACAACCATCTTTTTAAACATTCCGCGGATAAACCTTTTTACATATGATATGAAATCATCAAATGTGAGCTTTTTCGGATTTTCGTAAACCCTTATCCAGTCGCGGTACCTGAATATCGGTCCGGCGGTGAAGGTGGGGAAGAACAGCATATAATTTGCGTATGCCAGAAACGGAATTTTCATTTCCGTATAATACACAAAATACAGCGCGTCAATTGCCCGCAGCATATGATACGCTATTCCGATAAAGGTTATTATTACCGGAAGCTGGGGGAAGAACTCGTGCATTCTCCCGTAAAAAAACGGTACTGTACACAGCAGGCTGAACACCACAAACATGGTTTTTTTCAGTGTTTTTCGCCGCCGCAGATTACATACAAGAATATATGTAATAAGCATATATCCCGCGCTGAAGGCAAGCAGCTGCCACGAAATAAGCCCTATTACCGCCATGTTTGCAAATATCAGCGCATGCGGCGCAAGGCTCTTTCTGAATAACAGGCGCGTAATACCCGAAAACAGCAGCATTGCTCCGGTCGCGATAAGCAGCATAACTAAGGTGTCTGTTTCAAGATACCACATATATTAAATTCCCTTCGTTAATTATCCGAGCTTGCTGTCAACCACGGCAGCGATCTCATTTACTGTATTCATCGGGAACAGGGTTATGTCCTTCTGAGTGATCTTTATATTGAACTCCTGCTCAATGAAGTGAATTATTTCAACAGCGCCGAAGCTGTCTACAAATCCCTCATTAAAAAGATGTACATCGTTGTCAAAATCGGGATCGTCGCCGATCTCAAACTGGTTCTTTATAAATTCGCTTATTGTTTCTGCTGTTGTCATTTTAAATACTTCCTTTCAATTAATTGAAATATTCCTTTTTCAAGGTCTGCCTGTCGATCTTCCCGCTCGGAGTGTGCGGGAAAGCAGACATTGAAATTATCCTCTGCGGCACCATGTATGCCGGTATATATTTCTTTAACTCCATATTGAATTTACGCTGCACTATCTTCGCGTCCGTTTCAAGGAAAAGAACAATTTCCTCCTTTTCCGCGTTAAACATCGCGCAGCAGCTCTTTATGTCATTCATGGCCGCCGCTGCCGCCTCGATATCGCCAAGCTCTATGCGGTTTCCGCGCAGCTTTATCTGGCTGTCGGCGCGGCCTATGAAAATTATATTTCCGTCCTCCGCCTCATATACAAGGTCGCCGGTGCGGTATATTTTATCATGGTATTTATTGTTCAGCGGATTCTGGATAAACGCTTTTGCGGTTATCTCCGGCGAGTTCCAGTAGCCCATCGCTATTCCGCTGCCGCCTATGCAAAGCTCGCCCTGCTCTCCCGGACTGCAAAGTCCGTTATTCTCATTAAGGATGATCGCCTTCATATTAGCGCACGGTATTCCTATCGGCAGCGTTTCTCCTGCCTTATACTCACGGTCAACAACATAGTATAAAACTATATCCGTTGACTCAGTGGGTCCGTACATATTCACAAATTTACATTCGGGATATGCGGCTATCCACTCATTAAGATGCTTTATCGGCATGACCTCTCCGGCAAAAAGAATGAGCTTCAGCGTACCGACTTTTTTCATATTTAATACGCCGGAATTTGCAACGCTTATCATCACCGTGGGTACCCAGAATATTACCGATATTTTTTCCTCCTGCATGAAGTCAAACAGCATTTCGGGATACATGAAAAGCGCCTCGGGAATTATAACCGTCCTGCAGCCGAGATACAGCGCAAGGAACATATCAAATACCGAGTTGTCAAAGTGAAACGCGCTCTGCATTCCTATTATGCTTTCCTTGTCTATCTCAAATGTATCACTCAGCCATTTTGTATAGTCCAGTACCGCCCTATGGGATATTGTAACACCCTTTGGCGTTCCCGTTGAGCCGCTTGTATACATAATATATGCCGGGTCAAGATCGGTTGAATTTCTTATTACATTATTAATGCGGTCATAATCTGCCGCCGTTTTTACAAGCTCGTCATACACAAGAGCCGTTATTTCTATGCCCGCCGCTTTAAGCCGTTCCTTTCCCTCCTCGTCCGTTATAACGGCGCAGGGGCAGAGATTTTTTGCGGTTGCCTCAAACCTCGCCATAGGAACATTATAGTCCATCGGAACATAAGGACTGCCCGCAAGCATACTTCCCATAAACGAAACTATTGATTTTATGCTTTTCGGAAGATATATCATAACAGGTCTTGTTCTGCCTGTTTCAACTCTTTCCATAAGCCCGGACGCGGCGGCGCAGGCGCTTTCCTTTAATCCGGCAAAGCTTATTTCTCCGTCCTTATCCTTAAAGGCGGTGTCGTTTCCGTAGAGCTGTGCCGCTCTTAAAACAAGCTCCGCGGCAGAGGTGTAGTTCACAGTCATTGTTATGTCCCCCCTCAGTCACGGCTTTGCCGTGCCGGCTCCCCCGGAGGGGGCGCCAAGATTGGCGAGTGACTTTTTCAGCGTCACCCTGTCTATTTTGTCGTTTGCCGTATGCGGAAATGCTTCCATTACAACAAGCTTTCCCGGCAGCATATATTTCGGAATATATTTTTTCAGCTCGTTATTGAATTTTCTGAGCACAAGCGCATAGCAGCTTTCCACGAACAGCACTATCCTCTCATTCTCCGCGTCAAACACGGCGCAGGCGCCCTTTACGCCCTCAACCGCCATTGCCGCGCATTCGATCTCGCCAAGCTCTATACGGTTTCCCTTGACCTTTACCTGGTTATCCATTCTGCCGTCATACATAATAAGTCCCTCGTCATTTATGTATGCAAGATCGCCGGTGCGGTATATTCTTTCCTCATAGAACGGATTTGCCGGATTCTGAATAAATGCCTTTTCAGTCAGGTCCGGTCTGTTCCAATAGCCGAGCGACACTCCCGTGCCTATAACGCATAACTCGCCCTGTTCGTTTGTCTTTGCGATTTCGTTCTTCTCATTGAGAATTATTATCCGCATATTTTCACACGCGCGCCCGATAGGAAGGGGGTCCGCGTCATTAAACTCACGGTCAACTATATAATAGGTACATACATCGCTTATTTCAGTGGGGCCGTAAAGGTTTGCGTACACAGCGTCAGGATGATTTTTCCGCCATATATTAAGCTGTGTGTTCGGCATGACCTCGCCGCAGAACGCGACAGTTTTAAGCGACGGCATTTTAATTTCGGACAGCGCGCCCGAATTTGCCACATTTATCATTACCGTAGGCACCCAGAATATTACCGTAATTTCATTATCTCTTATAAACTCCGGCAGCTTGGACGGGAACATGAACAAGGTTTCCGGAATAATGTTCATCTCCGCTCCTGTCAGAAGCATTGAGTATATATCAAAAATTGAATTATCAAAATAGAACGGCGCCTGATTTCCGAGCTTTGTATTCTCATCTATTCCAAAGGTTCTCTTTACCCACAGCGCGTAGTCAACCGCTCCGCGGTGGGGAACGGTCACGCCCTTAGGCTCTCCGGTCGAGCCGCTTGTAAACATTATATAAATAGGGTCTGTGTCAATGACCCTGTCAAGAACCTCATAAACCGCCCTTTCATCCGCCTCTGCCTCTGAAAGCTCACTGTAAAGATGAATATGTATTCCCTCGGGAATATCCATTGTCCTTACCGTTTCCATGCCGTTCTCATCGGTTATGAGATGACCGCGTCCCTCAAGCTTGTCCACAATTTTCTGTATTCTGTTTGCCGGCATATCATACGCAACCGGCACATAGGGATTTCCCGAATACATCGCGCCCATAAACGACGCTATACAAAAGCGGCTCTTAGGCAGATAAACCATTACAGGCTCCGCCATATATCCCTCCGATGCGGAATTTATAAGCTCCGTTCCGATTGAAAGCCCGCGGCTTCTCAGCTCGTCAAATGTAAAGCTTCCGCTCTCATCGGTTACGGCTGTTTTGTTACCATATTTCTCTGCGGCAGCGTCAAGCAGACGAACCGCGCTGTTCGGCATTATCATTTTTAAGCCTTTCAGCTCCTTTCACAAAACTCCTATTACGTCATTAAACATTATATCACCAAATATTTATTATGTCAACAACAAATGTTT